>CAVEWG010000017.1:0-10650 GCA_963619285.1 Oscillospiraceae bacterium
TACCAAGTGTCTTATTATCAGCAGCCATTGGTCTTTCACCTTGTAATACATGGATATCAACAGCAGGTTGGTTATCAGCAGCAGTTGAGAAGACTTGTGACTTACTTGTAGGAATTGTTGTATTTCTAGGAATAAGTACAGTCATAACACCACCTAATGTTTCAATACCAAGTGATAATGGAGTTACATCAAGAAGTAATACATCATGAGGGTTTTCACCACCTAAGATACCACCTTGAATAGCAGCACCCATCGCAACAACTTCATCTGGGTTAACCGACTTATTAGGTTCCTTGCCTAATTCTTTCTTAACAGCTTCTTGAACAGCAGGAATACGAGTAGAACCACCTACTAGTAATACTTGATCAAGATCACTAGCTGACATACCAGCATCTTTTAAAGCTTGTCTTACAGGAGTTACAGTTCTATCAACCAAGAACTTTGTCATCTTATCAAAGTTAGCTCTTGTTAAATCTGATTCAAAGTGTAAAGGACCAGATTGATTAGCTGAGATAAATGGTAGAGAGATATGAGCTTGTAAAGTACCACTTAAATCTTTCTTAGCCTTTTCAGCAGCTTCTTTCATTCTTTGAAGAGCCATTCTATCAGCCTTTAAATCAATGTTATATTGTTTCTTGAATTCATCAGCCATCCAATCAACGATAACATTATCGAAGTCATCGCCACCTAAATGGTTATCACCAGCAGTAGCTAATACTTCAAATGTACCTTCTGACATATCAATGATAGAAACATCAAATGTACCACCACCTAAGTCGAATACTAGAACTTTTTGTTCCTTATCAGTCTTATCAATACCGAATGCTAAAGATGCAGCAGTTGGTTCATTGATAATTCTTTCTACATCTAAACCAGCAATCTTACCAGCATCCTTAGTTGCTTGACGTTGTGCATCATTGAAGTATGCAGGAACAGTAATTACGGCCTTAGTAACTGGTTCACCAAGATAATCTTCAGCATATTTCTTTAAATATTGAAGAATCATAGCACTAATTTCTTGTGGAGTATATTCCTTACCATTAGCACTTACTTTTTCATTTGAACCCATCTTTCTTTTAATAGAAGAGATAGTATCTTTATTTGTTACTGCTTGTCTTTTTGCAGCTTCACCTACAACGATTTCACCATCTTTGAATGAAACAACAGATGGAGTAGTTCTATTACCCTCTGGATTTGTGATGACCTTTGCTTCGCCACCTTCCATAACACTTACACAGCTATTAGTTGTACCTAAATCAATACCAATAATTTTACTCATTTTATTTTCCTCCTAGTTTATTCACTAATTTTTACCATCGCAGCTCTTAGCACACGATCTTTTAACATATATCCTTTTTGTAATACTTCGATTACAACATTTGATTTTACTCCTTCTTTCTTTTCAACCATAATCGATTGTTCAAAGTTAGGATCAAAATCTTTATTCAAACAGTCTATTTCTTCAACTCCTTCATCCTTTAAAGATTTGATTAGTTGATTGTAGACCATTTCAATACCCTTCTTAAGTCCTGCATCACTTTCATCAGTGCATGCAGCTAATGCTCTTTCAAGGTTATCTATTGCAGGTAACACCTCTTTTGCGAAGCTTTGGATACGATACTTTTTGTTAGTAGCAGCTTCAGCTTCAAGTCTTTTCTTAACGTTTTCTGTATCAGCATAAGCTTTAGCATAGGCATTTTTTAAACGATTAACTTCAAGCCTTAAATCCTCAATCTCCTTAAGAAGCTTATCACTTGCGTCATCTACTTCTTTTAATTCATCTTCGTTAAGCTCTTCCTTATTGGGGTTCGAATCAGTAGGATTCAAATCTACTTTAGGTTCTTCCTCTTTGGGGTTCAAACCTTCTTGCTTAACTTCTTCTTTCTTATTCTCTTCCATCAAGTTTCCTTTCTACTTGTAAATATCTTCTAGAGCTTTTGATATTAGGGACATAAGAGATAAAACACGATTATATTCCATTCTTCTAGGCCCTACTACCATCAGCTTACCAAATTCAGATTTGGACAACTTTATATCGGCGGTAACAATTGCCATATCATCTTTCCAAAGAAGTTCAGTTCCCTTAGGTGTTATAGCAGTTAACTCATTACCATTTTTTTCTTCGGTAACAATTTGTTTAAGCTTATCTGGATCATCGAATATCTTTAAGAGCTCTTTTAACTTCTCGTTATCAGCATATTCAGGTTGATATATTAGATTTGAAGTACCAGAGAAATATAATTTTTCTGAAGCAAATCTAGTAAACGCTCCAACAAAGGCATTAAACAACATCTCATGTCTTTTGACATTTGATACAAGTATAGGCTTAATCGATTCAAGCTTATCTTTTAAATCAACAATTTGTGTACCCTTTAGACGATCATTTAAGATATCAGTACAAGTCTTGATATCTTCAGCTGAGACACTATCCTTAAAGTTAAACGTCTTATTTTCCGTATGGCCAGTGTTTGTAACAAAGACACATACTGCTGTTCTATCATCTAGTGGAAATACCGCAATATGTTCAAGTGTTTGTTCATTAGCATTTGGACCAAGCACACCACTTGTAAGCTTTGTCATATCCGATATCATCTTGCAAGATTGTTTTACACAATCTTCAACATTCATACTTGAATCAGAGAAGATACTAGAAACAGCATATTTAACTTTATCATCTAATCCCTTATCTAACAAATTCTCACAATAATATTTGTAGCCTTTATTAGAAGGAATTCTACCAGCTGACGTATGAGGCTTTTCTAGATAGCCTTCAGCTTCAAGTATCGCCATATCGTTTCTGATAGTCGCACTTGAATAAGGTAAGTGATAATCCTCAACCAATGTCTTAGAGGCAACAGGTTCGGCCGTATTAATGAATTCATCAATAATAGCTTTTAGGATTTCAACCATTCTTTGCGTCATCATTTTAGCCACCTCCTTTTAGCACTCTTATCTTGCATCTGCTAATATACTACCAACTTATTTAGCACTTGTCAACAAAAAGTGCTAATTTTTTTCAAAAAGATTTTCATATAAAAAAAGCTTGCCAATACCTCGGGAAGAAATATAGCAAGCAATTTATAATAGCTTAAGAGGCTAGTTAGAAGGAAATTGAATTCTTAAGCTACTAAGTGAATAAAGAAAGTAATAATAATCGGATTAAATATATTGATTAATACTACTGTAACAACCGGTAAAACAAACCAAGCTGTTGGAGCTGGTCCATGTTCCTCAATAACAGCAGACATATTAGCGATAGCATTTGGAGCTTGACCTAAACCAACACCGCAATGTCCTGCAGCCATAACTGCTGAATCATAGTTAGAACCAGTAGTTTTAAATGTAACAAAGTATGCCCATAGCATCATCACAATTGTTTGAGCAAGTAAAATCACAACCATTGGACCAGCTAAAGAAACAAGCTTTGAAATATTTAAAGACATAAGAGCCATAGCTAAGAAAATATTTAGAGCAGAATTTGAAATAATATTAATTTCTTCCATTCTTAGATCATACTTTTTAAAATCACAGATATTTCTCACAAGAGCTCCACCAAATAAGCAACCTACATAATAAGGAAAGCCTAATCCTGTTAGATTTAATAATTTACCAATATAAGTTCCAATAAAAGCACCAACAAGTAGCAATACTAAACTATTAAATAAGTTCTTTTCATTTAGTGGTAAAGCACCTTTTTTCTCTTGTTTAAAGTTAGTGTTTTGTTCACTATTACTTTTTAAGTTATATTTAGTAATTAATCTTTTGGCAACTGGACCGCCAGCTAAAGAACCAAGCAACAAACCAAAAGTAGCAGCAGCAACACCAATCGTAGTGCCGCCTTCTGCGCCTAATGCTTCAAGGGTTGGCCCAAAGGATGCGCCAGAACCGACACCACCAGACATTGAAATAGAACCCATCGCAATTCCTAGCAATTTATTAATGCCAAACACTTGACATAAACCAATACCAACAAGATTTTGAACAGCTAAGAATACAACTGCACCAATACCCAAAGCTAAACCAATCTTGCCACTTTTCTTAAATACAGCAATACTACAAGTAAAACCTGTACCAGCAAAGAAAACGTTCATAAAGAAATCTTGTAAAGTTGTATCGAATTCAATAGTATATGCACCAGTTTTTACACCAATGAAAATAAAGATTGAACATAGTAAGCCACCAATTACGGGAGCAGGAATAAAGTAAGTTTGTAAGAACTTAACCTTACCTTTAATATATCTTCCAAGTAAGAAGACTAAAATCGCAACACCTACTGTTTGTAGTAAATCAAATGAAATTGTCATATTATCCCCTATTTAAATTCACATCCATCATTTTCTAATTTTTTATACATCCAAGCTAAATCCATCTTGCCTTCATCTTCAATTAGCTTCATCATCTTAGCTTCTTTAGCCACTACTTGTTTTGATTTTTCTAATACTTCTAAGGCAATAGATGGATCAATTACAACCAGTCCATCATAGTCACCAATAATAATGTCACCTGGATTTATAATTCTTCCGCCAACATTAACTGGAACATTTATTTCACCAGGACCGTTTTTATAAGGGCCATTTGGCGAAATAGACCTGGCAAAGACATTTATGTCTAGTTTTTCTAAATCCAAAGGATCTCTTATTGCGCCATCAACCACAATACCCGCAATTCCTCTTTTTGCGGCATAGCTAGACATAATACCACCAAGTAATGCTCGATCTATAAAGCCATTTCCATCAATCACAATAACATCACCAGGTTTGGCATTATCAATCGCATAATAAATTAAAAGATTATCACCAGCTTGAGCCCTAACAGTATATGCACATCCCATAATTCTATTTTTATTAAATGGTCTTATGCAGCTAGATATAGCCGCTGTTCTATTCATGGCATCACCAATATTGGGAACAGGAATATCTTTAAAACTATCAATTAATTCTCTGTCTGGTCTTTTAAAATCTTTTGTAATGTTATATCCAACATTCATTTAACAAACCTCTCTTTATAAAAATACTTAGCGCTAATATTTGTACGATAAAAATATAACATTCATAAAAATATTTGTATAACGAATTATTTTTATTTATAATATTCCTAAAAGGAATAAGATGAATATTGATCAAATAAAAACATTTTTAGCAATAGTTGATTATGGAAGTTTCTCACAAGCAGGCGAACATCTTTTTATTACACAATCTAATGTAAGCAAAAGACTAGAAAGCTTAGAAGAAGAATTAGGCATAAAACTAATACTTAGAAAAAAAGGACAACGTACAATAGAATTAACAGAATATGGTAAAAACTATGTACCTATCGCTAGGGAAATGCTAGTGCTTTTACAAGTTAGCAATGACTTAAAAAATAAGGAAGAAACCAAAACATTAAGAATCGCTAGCGTTGATGCGGTAAACAACTATACGCTAGTACCATTATTTCAACAACATATCAAAGAATTTCCTAATATTAAACTTTCAATACTAACGCATCACTCAAATGAAATACATACCCTTGTTGAAAACAATGCAGCTGATATAGGTTTTGTTTTTTCTAGGATTAATTATTCATTTATTATTTCAAAACCTGTATATAGAGAATTGATGTATCTAGTATGTACAAAAGATAGTAAATACTATGAAAACTATGATCCATCTTTATTAGATCCTAAAAAAGAAGTTTATTTATATTGGGGACATGATTTTCAACAATGGCACAATTGTTACTTTAATCCAAACGAACACAGTTTAATTAATGTTAACGTTGGTGCAATGATACAACTATATCTTCAAGAAAAAGACAGCTGGGGAATTGCCCCAATGTCGGTAATAGAAGCAATAAGACTTAGAAACCCAAATTCTAATATTGTTTATTATCGTTTAAAAGATAGCCCGCCACCTAGAATATGTTACGAAATAACCCATCGTGAACCAAATATCTATCAACAAAATATTATTAGTACATTTGAAAAAGAATTAGATAACTTTATTAATAAGAATAAATATATTTGCAAATATGAATCTTGGATGGACATTGAAATATAGCAAAGAAGCGGTTACCCGCTTCTTTAAATTAATATATTATCTTTTTGTTTAATCTTACCGCTGTTTTTAAAATTAATAGTTTTACCTTGGCTATTTAAAACAACCAACATAGTTGACATATCATATTTTTCTTTTAATTTCTTTTGGTCAACAGTAACAATAACATCGCCCGCTTTAACTTCATCATCTTGTTTGAAATCAGCAATCTTAAAGCCATCACCATTAGCCTTAACAGTATCGATACCAATATGAACAAGTATCTCAACACCATTAGAATCAGTTATGCCAAAAGCATGACCAGTAGGATATAAAGCGCTTAGTTTGCCTGATATAGGTGCGCATACAGTAAATGAATCTGAATCATTTCTAAAAGCTACGCCATCACCTAAAACTTTGCCAGCAAACATTTCATCATTTACATTTGTAATATCAACAAGTTCGCCATCCATTACAGCTTCAATAACAATTTCTTTATCATCATCCTTTGAAATAATTGTTTCATTAACAACATGATCATCTTCAAATCCCAAACAATAAGTAACAGCAGCAGAAGTAATGATTGTCACTACAATACCAGCTAACATTGCACCAACTGTATCAACAAATATTGGAAGAGCAAGTATTGTTGAATAGCCCATTACATAAGCTTTTGCGCCTAATAGTCCAGCAACAACACCACCTGCGCCACCGCCAATCATTACACCAATCATTGGCTTTTTATATTTAACACCAATGCCATATATAGCAGGTTCAGATACTCCAGCTAGAATACAACCAACACTCAAAGATAGACATTCAGCTTTAAATTCTTTATCTTTAGTCTTAAAAGCAACACCAAGACAAGCACCACCTTCAGCCATATTATGTAAGACAAAGGCTGGTCTAAAGACACCATCATATCCAGGATCAGCAATAAATTGAGTCATAAATGGGGAAATTGCATGATGCATACCTGTCATAATCATCCAAGGAAGTACTGCTGTTAAAGCACCTAAAGCAATAAAACCAAAGTGTTCTGATGAAAAAACAAATACATTTACAATAATTGAACCAAGCAAGTCACCTAGAGGCCCCAAAATCGTTACACCCAACACATAAGAAATAAATACTGTTCCTGTTCCTACAAAAATTGATTTAAAGATACCTGGAATGATTTTGTTCATTAGCTTTTCAGCATATGCTGCGCATATTCCAATTAACAAAGCGGGCATCATAGTATTTTTATACTTCACTAGCATTACAGGTAAACCTAACAATTTAACACTTTCACCAGCAGATACCATTTCCACAAAGCCTGGTGCAACTAGTGCTGCTGTAACAGCCATGGCATAAATTGGCGTAGAGCCCATCTTTTTAGCTACGCCCATAGAGACAAAGACAGGCATAAAGTAGAATGGCATATCAGCTACTAAACTTAATAAAGTATAAGTTTGACCCGCTTTAAATTCTGGGAAAGCCATTGAAATTAATAGTAAGAATACTTTTAACATGCCACCCGCGATAAGTCCTGGGACAAGTGGTGTCACAGCAGCTGAAACAAAGTTAATTACAGCCATACCACCTTCTTTAAAAGTCATCTTTTTCTTTTCTTTTACAATTTCATTATTCGTCCCCATCTTATCAGCAAGCAGCTTGCTAGCTTCTGTAAAAATAGGCATTAAATTTTGACCTAGAATAATTTGTAGCTCATTTGTCTTAAAGACATTACCCATCACTGGTTTTGTAGCATTAATCTTATCTAGATCAACCTTAGTTACGTCCTTGATGATAAAACGTAAACGTGTCATGCAGTGTGTAACGCTTGTTATGTTTTCAGCTCCACCACTGTATGAAATTAAGTCTTGTGCAATTTTTAAATAATCCATGTTTACCCCCTTCTATTATTCAATATTGCGTCCATTATTGGAAATGACTTCTTTATACCAATAAAAACTATCTTTAACACTTCTTTTTAAAGTTCCAGAACCATCATTATTTTTATCAACATAGATAAAGCCATATCGCTTCTTCATTTCACCTGTTCCAGCAGAGACAATATCGATGGGTCCCCAATATAGATAGCCCATTACATCACAGCCATCTTTAATTGCTTCCTTTACTTGAACAAGATGTTCTTTTATAAATTCTTTACGGAATTCATCATTGATGTGGCCATCACTATCTGGTTTTTCATCAAGACCAATGCCGTTTTCAACAATAAACAAAGGTAAATGATACTTATCTGTTAAAACGTTTAAAACATATCTTAATCCTTCAGGATCGATTGGCCATTGCCAAGGTTTTGGTGTAGTTGCCCTTAGATATGGATTTTTCTTTCCCTTTATGCCACCGGTGTCGAATGCATTTTTAACTTCAGTTGAATAAGTACCTGAACGATAATAACTAAACGCAAAGAAATCAACCGTATAATCTTTAATTAATTTCAAATCAGCATTAGTTAAATCACACTTATAATCAATTTCTTCCCAAATTCTTTTAACATATCCAGGAATTATGCCTAAACAAAATGGATCAGCAAAATAATAGTTAGAAATTCTTTTTAAATTATAAGCACCCATCACATCCTTTGGATTACAAGTATATGGATAAGTTGCAATGCTAGAACAAGTAAGCATACAACCAACCTTGGCATCTTCATCAATTTCATGTACTAGTTTTACAGTCCATGCACTGCCTACAAGAAGATTACAATACCCATCCCATATTTCTTGTTCACTTACCGCAAAGGGATCATTTTTATCATATGGTTTAGTTGATAAAATACCACCTGATATAACTGGTCTTCTATACATATTATTTACTTCATTAAAAGTAAGATAATATTTAACCTTGCCCTTATATCTATTAGCGATAACACTTACATAATTTTTCCAATATTCAACAGTGTCCTTGCTAATCCAACCACCATGGTTAATTAATAGATTTAATGGCGTTTCATAATGAGAAAGTGTAATTATAGGCTCCATGCCGCATTTAATGATTTCATCAATTAGATCATCATAGAATTCAAGCCCCTTTTCGTTAGGTTTTTCATCATCGCCATTTGGAAATATACGTGCCCAAGAAATAGAAGTTCTAAAAGCCTTGAAGCCTATCTCTTTCATCAACTTCAAATCGTCTTTGTAACGATGATAGAAATCAATGCCTTCATGACTTAAATAAACTTTGTTTTTATCCAACTGCATCTTCCATTTATTGTTATCCTCATCCCATACCAAGCCAGGTTCATGTGAATTGATACCAACCACAACATCCGTAATATTAGGTAATTTGCCATCTGTTAACCAAGCACCCTCACATTGATTAGCAGCAACTGCTCCTCCCCATAGAAAATCTTTCGGAAAATCCTTCATCTTCTCCCCCTTTTCTTTTACAACTACAATATATATAATTTAAATAATTCAAAAAAGAGAATATTTGGTATATATATTATTCCGGAAAGGATTATTATGGAAATTGAACAAATCAAAGCGTTTCTAATGGTGGTAGAGCAAGGAAACATTACAAAAGCAGCAGAAAGGCTATACACAACTCAATCGGCTATTTCTAAAAAAATTTGTGCTTTAGAAGAAGAATTTAAAATCCAATTATTTTATAGAGGAAAAGGTTATCGTAATGTAGTGTTAACGCCAAGTGGCGAACAATTTTTGATTTTATGCAGAAAATGGCAAAACTTAAAAAAAGAAGCTGATTCTTTAAGCTTAAAAAATAATCAATCATATTTATCTATAGGGGCAATAGAATTACTTAATTCTTTTACTTTTGTTGATTTCTATAATGATTTATTAAATAATAATCCTGATTTTTATATGAACATTCATACTCATCATTCATCAGAAATATATCATTTAGTAGCAGATCACTATGTTGATTTAGGTTATGTTTATAATAAACAAATTCATAACGAATTAATTGTTAGGCCTCTTTTTGAAGAAAAGATGATATTAGTATGTGGAGAAAATAATAAACTAAGCAATATTGTAAGGCCAGAAGATTTAGATCCAAAAGAAGAAATTTATCTGAAATGGTCTTCTGACTATGAATTTTGGCATGACCAAATATGGCCTAATCATCAATTTAAGTTGCATATTGGATCTAGTCAAATGTTAGCTAATTTTTTAAACAAAGAAAGTAGATGGGCAATTATGCCTTCTAGTCTACTAGAAGGAATGAAGAAAAGATGTTCATTTAGAGTACATTCTTTAACAATAGACATGCCTCTTAGAACTTGTTACGAAATTGAATCAAGATATCCAAGACTAAGCAGGATTGATAGCATGGAGCTATTTAAAAAAGACTTAAGAGCTTATTTAAAAGATAACGATGTCATCAAGCTTTTATAAATAATTAGAAGTTATTTATCATAAATTTTTAAGATTTTATCTTCATCCTCAAATGAAATTACATAGTGATTGCCATATTCCAAATCCAGTGAGTAAGACACATTCTTATTAATAGATATCTTAGCTTCTACATGATACGAACCATCACTATCTAGTTTCATATTTAAAGATGGGCAAACAATCATATCCTTTTCAGGTACCATATGTTCAGGATAGTTAGCCTCAAAGTTGTCTTTAGTATCTATATAAGCATAGCCGCCATCTTCAAA
>CAVEWG010000018.1:0-17685 GCA_963619285.1 Oscillospiraceae bacterium
GGGTGTAATGAAAAGAATCAAGGCTAAGGGTGCTGAGGTAATAGTATATGAGCCAACTTTAAAAGATGGTGAAACGTTCTTTGGTTCTAAGGTTATTAATAATTTAAACAAGTTTAAGAAAGAGTCTAATGCGATTATCGCCAATAGATATGATAATTGTTTAGATGATGTTAAACAAAAGGTTTATACAAGAGACTTGTATAAGAGAGATTAAAAGATAAAAAATTGAAAGGAAAATATGAAAACGATTTTAATTACGGGTTCATCAGGCTTTATTGGATCTAATCTAGCTAAACGTATTTTAAGTGATACTAAAGATATTAAAGTGATTGGCTTAGATAATATGAATGATTATTATGATGTGTCTATTAAAGAATATAGATTAAATGAATTGTCTAAGTATGAGAACTATACTTTTATTAAAGGCGATTTAGCAGATAAAAAACTGATTGATTCTTTATTTGAAGAATATCATTTTGATATTGTTGTGAATTTAGCTGCTCAAGCAGGTGTGCGTTATTCAATAAGCAATCCTGACGCTTATATTCAAAGTAATATTGTAGGTTTCTATAATATTCTAGAAGCATGCAGGCACTATCCTGTTAAGCATTTAGTATATGCGTCTAGCTCTAGTGTTTATGGTTCTAATACTAAGGTTCCATATTCGACAGATGATAAAGTAGACAATCCTGTTTCTTTGTATGCAGCTACTAAAAAATCAAATGAATTAATGGCACACGCTTATAGCAAACTATACAACATTCCATCAACTGGTTTACGTTTTTTTACGGTATATGGTCCAGCAGGTAGACCTGATATGGCTTATTTTGGTTTTACAAATAAACTTGTAAATAATGAGACAATCAAAATATTTAATTATGGAAATTGTAAAAGAGATTTCACTTATATTGATGATATCGTAGAAGGTGTTATTAGAGTAATGAAAAAAGCACCTGTTAAACAAAATGGTGAAGATGGCTTACCTATTCCGCCATATGCTATCTATAATATTGGCAATAATAATCCTGAAAATTTATTAGATTTTGTAAGAATACTATCTGAAGAATTAGTTAGTGCAGGAGTACTTCCTAAAGATTATGATTTTCAATCACATAAGGAACTTGTGCCAATGCAAGCAGGAGATGTGCCAATTACATATGCCGATACTACACCACTTGAAAGAGATTTTAATTTTAAACCGTCTACTCCTTTAAGAGAAGGTTTAAGAAAGTTTGCGATGTGGTATAAAGAATTTTATGAATGATGAATAGAAAATAACACTAACTTGTTGATACAATAGGTACTTGGAAAGGACAATAAATGATACAAGATATTTATCCACATATACTAAACAATCATTACGATCCAAGTATTAAGGCTAATAAAGAAGATATAGTCTTGTCTATTGTTGATGGAAAAATACTGCTAAATGAAAATTGTTTTAATAATAATGTATTATTATTTCCAAAGGTTAAGGATATTTTGTTAAATAATCATCGTTATTTATTTTCAATTGATAAAACAAATTATTTCTTAGTTGATACTTTAATTAACTTAGAAGGATACGTTTATAAAGAAGAAAAAGAACTAAGAAAAGAAGGCATAGGACCAAGCGACTACTTATTCGCCTCTATTACAGGTAAACATTTATCTGATTGGTATAGAGACAATAAATATTGTGGTCGATGTGGACATAAATTAGTTCACTCTGAAGCAGAAAGAGCTATGTTTTGTCCAAATTGTAAAAACACCATCTATCCTCGTATTATGCCGGCTGTTATAGTTGGTGTTATAAACAAAGATAAACTTTTGCTTACTAAATATCGTACTGGCTTTAAATATAATGCACTGATTGCTGGATTTACTGAAATTGGCGAAACAGTAGAAGAAACAGTTAAAAGAGAAGTGAAGGAAGAAACTGGCTTAAATGTTAAAAACTTACGTTACTATAAATCACAACCATGGGGATGCGCTAATGATATCTTACTTGGTTTTTATTGTGATGTTGATGGTGATGATAAGATTGTTATGGATGAAAATGAACTAAAATATGCCCAGTGGGTTAAAAGAGAAGATATTATATTACAACCAGGAGAATTTAGTTTAACTAACGAAATGATGAAGATGTTTAAAGAGGGGATAATTTCATGAAAACAAGAAGACTAGTATTAATTTCTTTATTTACAGCATTACTTGCGGTAATTGCACCACTTTCTATTCAAATAGGTCAAGTTCCTATTTCTTTAGCTACTTTAATGGTTATGCTTACATCATTTGTGCTAGGCAAGAAAGATAGTGTCATTGTTGTTTTGATTTATATTTTATTAGCGGCAATCGGTATACCTGTGCTAGCAAGCTATAAGTCAGGCGTATCAGCGCTTCTAGGCATGACTGGTGGCTATATTTTTGGCTATATACCTTTGTCTTATTTATCAAGCTTTTTTGGCACAGATACCCCACAAAAGAAAGTATTAGGCATGCTAGTAGGAACAGCTGTACTTTATCTAATAGGTACTATTTGGTTTATCATCTTTACTAAGATGGCGTTATGGCCTGCGTTACTTGCTTGTGTTATTCCTTTTTTGCCAGGAGATGGCATTAAGATATTAATTGTGACTTTGTTTGAAGAACGCATTAGAAAGTTGGCGAATAAATAATGGATTATAAAAATGAAGCTCTTAAATTGCATGAAGAACTAAAGGGAAAGCTAGAAATTAAATCACGTGTTAGTTTAAAAACAAGAGATGATTTGGCTTTGGCCTATACACCAGGTGTTGCCGAGCCGTGTTTAAAAATAAAAGAAGATAATTCTTTAAGCTATAGTCTAACAAGAAGATGGAATACGGTTGCAGTTGTTACTGATGGAACGGCGGTATTAGGGCTTGGTGATATAGGACCTGAAGCCGGTATGCCAGTAATGGAAGGAAAGTGTATCTTGTTTAAAGAATTCGGTGATGTAGATGCTATTCCTTTATGCATCAGAAGTAAAAATGCAGATGAGATAGTACATACTGTATCGCTGCTTGCTGGTAGTTTTGGTGGCATTAACCTAGAAGATATAAGCTCACCAAGGTGTTTTGAAATAGAAGATAGACTAAAAGAAATTTGTGATATTCCGGTTTTCCATGATGATCAACATGGCACTGCGATTGTAGTGGCTGCTGCAATTATTAATGCATGTAAATTAACTAATCGAAAACTAGAAGATATTAAAGTAGTTCAAAATGGTCCTGGCGCTGCTGGTACCGCTATTATAAAGATGTTGCTTAAACTTGGTGTTAAAGACATTATTGCGGTAGATGAAAATGGCATTCTTTATAAAGATAAGCCAGGATTAATGAAACATAAACAAGAACTAGCGAGTGTTACTAACAAGAATCTTTTAAAAGGCAATCTTGGCGATGCTTTAAAAGGGGCTGATGCCTTTATTGGAACAAGTGTTCCAGAATGTGTGACAAAAGATATGATTAAATCCATGAACAAAGATTCAATCATTATTGCTTGTGCTAATCCTGTTCCTGAAATTTATCCTGATGAAGCAATTGATGCGGGTGCTGCTATAGTATGTACTGGAAGAAGCGACTTTAATAATCAAGTAAACAATGTCTTGGTATTTCCAGGATTATTTAGAGGAGCACTAGATGCTAGAGCTAGTCAAATAACCGATAATATGAAGATTGCGGCTGCTTATGCAATCGCTGATATATTAAAAGAAGATGAGTTGTCTAAAGACAACATTCTTCCATCTATCTTTGATCCAAGAGTTAAAGAAGCTGTATCTAAAGCGGTATACGAACAAGCTATAAAAGATGGAATAAGTAGATTATAAAAAGGGTTATCGATTGATAATCTTTTTATTTCGAAAAGGTTGTAAAACTTGCAATATTTGGCTTCAAAAATATCACAAAACTTGTAATATTCGATTGAAAAAAGTTCATAAAACTTGTAATGATAGCCTTATCAAACATTTAGCATTCCAATTTGTGAAAACGTTGTTTAATTGATGACAAAAAAGATTATAATAATTCTTGAAAGCGTTAACATTGTATAACGCAGGAGGAATAAAAAATATGAAAGAAATCGATTTAGGGCAATATGGAATTGAAAACGTCAAAGAGGTAGTTTACAATCCATCTTACGAATTCTTGTATGAAGAAGAAACAAAGCCTGAGCTTGAGGGCTATGAAAAGGGCAAGGAAACAGAATTAGGTGCTGTTAATGTTATGACTGGTATCTATACAGGCAGATCTCCTAAGGATAAGTATATCGTTGTTGATGAAAATTCTAAGGACACAGTATGGTGGACTAGCAAGGAATATCCAAATGACAACCATCCAATGAGTGAAGAAACTTGGAAGGCTGTTAAAGACATTGCTAAAAAAGAATTAAGTGGTAAGAGATTATTTGTTGTTGACGCATTCTGTGGCGCTAATAAAGACACAAGAATGGCTGTGAGATTTATCGTTGAAGTTGCTTGGCAAGCGCATTTTGTAAAGAATATGTTTATTAAGCCAACTGAAGAAGAATTAGAAAATTTCAAGCCTGACTTCATTGTTTATAACGCTAGTAAGGCAACAGTTGAAAACTATGAAGAACTTGGTTTAAATTCTAAGACTTGTGTAGCATTTAATATCACTTCTAAGGAACAAGTTATCATCAATACTTGGTATGGCGGTGAAATGAAGAAGGGTATGTTCTCTATGATGAATTACTATCTACCTTTAAAGGGTATGGCTAGTATGCATTGTAGCGCAAACACTGATTTAAATGGTGAAAATACCGCTATCTTTTTTGGCTTATCAGGTACTGGTAAGACTACTTTATCAACCGATCCTAAGCGTCTATTAATTGGTGATGATGAACACGGATGGGATGATAATGGCGTATTTAACCTAGAAGGTGGTTGTTATGCTAAGGTTATTAATCTAGATAAAGAATCTGAACCAGATATATATAATGCCATTAAGCGTGACGCGTTACTTGAAAACGTTACTGTAAGTGATGATGGCAAGATTGATTTCGCTGATAAGAGCGTAACTGAAAACACACGTGTTTCTTATCCAATCAATCACATTAAGAATATTGTAAGACCTATTTCTAGTGCGCCTAGTGCTAAGAGTGTTATTTTCTTAAGTGCTGATGCCTTTGGTGTACTTCCTCCTGTTTCTATTCTTACTCCAGAACAAACTAAGTATTACTTCTTAAGTGGTTTCACTGCTAAGCTTGCTGGTACTGAAAGAGGAATTACAGAACCAACTCCAACATTTAGTGCATGTTTTGGCCAAGCTTTCTTAGAGCTTCATCCTACAAAGTATGCAACAGAACTTGTTAAGAAGATGGAAAAATCAAATGCCAAGGCATATCTAGTTAACACTGGTTGGAATGGCAGTGGCAAGCGTATTTCTATCAAAGATACTCGTGGCATTATCGATGCTATCTTAAATCATGATATCGATAGTGCTCCTACAAAGAAGATTCCTTACTTTGACTTTGAAGTACCAACTGAATTAAAGGGTGTTGATACAAACATTCTAGATCCTAGAGATACATATAGTGATCCTAAACAATGGGACGATAAGGCTAGAGATTTAGCTTCTAGATTTATCAATAACTTTAAGAAATATGAAACTAATGATGAAGGAAAAGCGTTAGTAAAAGCTGGACCTAAACTATAAAAGAGGTATATATGGTTAGAATTGTTGAAACATCAGTGCGTGATGGTCATCAATCATTATTCGCCACAAGAATGACAACTAAAGAAGTTGTTGATCTTTGTAAGATATATGATAACGTTGGCTATTATGCGATTGAAGTTTGGGGTGGTGCAACTTTTGATTCTTGTATGCGTTTTCTAAACGAAGACCCATGGGAAAGATTAAGGGAAGTTAGAAAAGTTTGCAAAAACACTAAACTACAAATGTTATTTAGAGGACAAAACATCCTAGGCTATCGTCACTATTCTGATGATGTTGTAGATATGTTTTGTAAGAAGTCTATTGAAAACGGTATCGATATCATTAGAGTATTTGATGCCTTAAATGACTTAAGAAACTTAAAAACAGCTGTTACTTCTACTAAGAAGTATGGTGGCGAGTGTCAAATCGCTTTATCTTATACAACTAGCCCTGTTCATACAGTAAGCTATTATGTTGAGTTAGCTAAAGAAGTTGAAAAACTTGGCGCTGATTCGATTTGTATTAAAGATATGGCTGGCGTCTTAACACCAAATGATGCAACTGAATTATTTACGGCTTTAAAGAAAGAAATAAAAATTCCTCTAGAGTTACATTCACATTGCACGGCTGGAATATGCGAAATGACTTATATGGCGGCTATTAAAGCTGGTGTTGATATCGTGGATACTTCTTTATCTCCGTTATCAAACGGTACTGCCCAACCATCAACTCAGGCATTATGTTATGCACTAAAAGTTACTGAGTATGATCCTAAATTAAACATGGATGAAATGCACAAGGCTGAGCCAATCATGACAGATATCGTTAACAAATATGTCAAGAATGGTTTATTAAATCCTAAGTCATTCCAAGTTAATCCTAATATTTTAACTTATCAAGTACCTGGTGGCATGTTGTCTAATATGATTAAGCAATTAACAGACCAAGGTGCGATGGATAGATATGAGGAAGTGTTAAGGGAAATTCCTAAGGTAAGAAAAGACCTAGGTTATCCACCACTTGTTACGCCAATGTCACAAATGGTTGGTACGCAATCTGTTCTAAATGTCTTAAATGGCGAAAGATACAAGATGTGTGTAAAGGAAGTAAAAGACTATTTACTTGGTAAGTATGGTAAATCTCCTGCTGAAGTAAATGAAGAAGTAAAGAAAAAGATTATAGGTGATCAAGAGCCTATAACTTGTCGTCCTGCTGATTTATTGAAACCTGAATTTGAAGAAATGAAGGAAAAATATAAAGATATCGCAAGATGTGACGAAGATGTATTGTCTTTAGCTTTATTCGAAGGCGTTGCGACTGATTTCTTGAAGAAAAAATATGGCTTGATACCACAAGAAGAAGTTGAAGAATTTGAATTGTTTGTTTAAGGTGATAAAAGATGTTAGATGGATTTACAAAATATGATTATTTAACAGGTGGTATTGTCGCAATGGTGGCAATACTAATGGTATTCATTATTCTAATTCTTATTATTTTCTTAACTGAACTTGTTGCGAAAGCTCTAAAAGGTGAAGAAAAAGAAGAAGTGGAAGATAACGTTGTAACACCTGTTACAAGTAATACGGTTACAAGACTCGATTTAAATGATGAAAATGCAACTGTAGCAGCACTTGTTGCCAGCATTGATTATCGTTTAAAAAATAAGACTGATGTAAGAGTAGTAAGTATAAGAGAGGTTAAATAAATGAAGACTTATAAAGTAAAAGTAAATGGCAAAGTTTATGAAGTTGAACTTGAAGAAGTGAAAGAAGGACAAGGACATGTTGAAGCACCAGTGCAACAAGCAAGTGCTCCAGTAAGTGATGGTGCAAACGTTATTAAGGCTCCTATTGCTGGCAAAGTATTAGATGTTAAGGTTTCTGTTGGCGATGTTGTTAAAAAAGGCCAAACAGTAGCAATTATTGAAGCTATGAAACTAGAAAACGAAATTCAATCTGGATTTGATGGCAAAGTAGTTGAAATTAAAGCTAATAAGGGTAGTCAAGTTAAGAATGGCGATGCATTAATCGTTCTAGGTTAATTTTATGGATATCGGGGTATTCTTAAAAGAATTTCTAGCTTCTACTGGTATCGCTAATTTCTTTACTGGCGATGGCTGGATGAACCTAGTTATGATTCTTATTGGCTGTGTGTTTCTTTATCTAGCATTAAAGAAAGGCTTTGAGCCATATTTATTGATTCCTATTTCATTTGGCATCATCTTAGTAAACTTATTACCTGAAATATATATTACTTACAATGATGCGGGTGAAATCGTCTCTAGAGGACTACTTGGTTACTTACATCTAGGTGTAGAATGTGAACTATATCCTTGTTTAATATTCTTGGGTATTGGTGCTACAACTGACTTTGGACCACTTATCGCTAATAAGAAAACAATGTTACTTGGAGCTGCTGCTCAAATTGGTATCTTCGTTGCCTTCTTTGGCGCACTATTCTTAGGATTTAATTTCTATGAAGCTGCTTCAATTGGTATCATTGGTGGCGCTGATGGACCTACTGCCATTTTAACAAGTAATAGACTTCTAACAATTTCTGGTTCTACACAATATTTGGCTCCTATTGCCTTAGCTGCTTATTCTTATATGGCACTAGTTCCAATTATTTTCCCTCCAATTATTAGAGGCTTAACTACTAAACAAGAAAGACTAGTTAAGATGGAACAATTAAGAGCTGTTTCTAAAAAAGAAAAGATCTTATTCCCAATTGTTATTACTTTAATTGTTTCTCTAATCGTTCCAAGTGCTAC
Source organism: Oscillospiraceae bacterium (assembly GCA_963619285.1). Lineage (GTDB taxonomy): Bacteria > Bacillota_I > Bacilli_A > Erysipelotrichales > Erysipelotrichaceae > Colivicinus. The sequence goes on from CAVEWG010000018.1 coordinate 8,446, forward strand.
ACCACTTATTGGCTGTCTAATGCTTGGAAACTTGATTAAGGAATGCGGTGTTGTTCCAAACTTAACTGATACTGTTTCAAACGCATTATTATACATTTGCACAATCTTGCTTGGTTTATCGGTTGGCGCAACAGCTCAAGGCACAAGTTTCTTGACTTTACAAACATTGTCAATTTTTGCGCTTGGCATCTTTGCCTTTGTGGTTGCGGCTGCCTTTGGTATCTTGGGTGGCAAGGTTATGTGTAAACTAAGTCATGGCAAGATCAATCCAATGATTGGCGCTGCTGGTGTTAGTGCTGTTCCTATGGCTGCTAGAGTTGTTCAAAAAGAAGGACAAAGAGAAGATCCTAGTAACTTCTTGCTAATGCACGCAATGGGACCAAATGTTGCGGGCGTTATTGGTTCAGCTATCGCAGCAGGTATCTTACTTACTATTTTTGGTTAATTATGAATTCTATCCACTTTGAAACTATTGATTCTACAAATACTTATTTGAAACAAAATTATAAAAACTTAGATAATTTTACTTTTGTGAGTGCGGATTTTCAAAGTGCTGGTAGAGGAAGAAATAATCGTAATTGGAAAAGCGAAAAGGGTAAAAATTTACTCTTTTCGCTTTTAATTAAAGATGAATCACTGATAAAAGAATTTAGAAGTTTATCTATTATCAGTGCTTTATCTGTAATTGAAGCTATGAACTTAAATGATTTAAACATTAAATGGCCAAACGATATTTATTATAAAGACAATAAATTGGTTGGTGTTTTGCTTGAAGCTGTAAGTACTGATAAACTAGATTGTTTAATAATTGGTATAGGCATTAATGTTAATCAAAAAGAATTTATAGGTGACTATAAAAGACAGCCTATTTCTTTATATAGAATCTTAAATAAAGAAGTTGATATTAATTCCTTAAAAGAAAAAGTATATACAAGAATAGAACATAACTTTAATCTAGTTAAGGATAATTATGATTTCTATAATCAAATTATTAAATTAGATTATTTAAAAAACAAAGAAGTATGTGCTGAAATAAACAATGAAATAGCTGATATAAAAGTACTTGGCATAAATAGAGATTATTCTTTAAGGGTTAAAAAAGATAACGAGATATTAAACTTAGAGTCTGGTGAGATTACTTTTCATATCTAATTCGCTTTATAAAAAACGTCAATAATTTCAATATAGCTGTATAATTGTTCATGGAGGACAAAATTATGGAAAATTCAAAGAAGACCGTAAAGGTTTTAAGTTACATTTTTTATGTATTTGCTGTTTTAGATTTAATTTTAATTGCACTTTCAATTATGATTCTATGTGGAGCTAATGTTAACGCTAGTTTATTAGGTACAGATGCTGATGCTGTAAAGGGGACTTTTATTGCTGTAGCTATTGGTTATGCTATTGATTTTATTTTCACTGTATATTTGGCTGCTAAGGGTATTAGAGTTACTAATGGTACAATCAAAGGTAAGTCTTTTCTTACTGTTGCTTTAGTTTTATTAGCTTTAGAAGTTGTTGCTGTTATAGCTAATATTTATTTCTTAGCTACAGGAAAAGGTAATACTACACAATTGATTTCTGATGCTATTTCAGCTGCTTGCATATACTTGTATTACACTAATTGTAAGAAAGCTATAGCTGAGTAAACTTATTTATCTTAAATTTTAAAACTATTATTAAGCAGGGAAACCTGCTTTTAATTTTTTGTTTTATGATTTATTCAACGATATTGCTGCATAGTCTTAGCCAAAAGATTTTAAACTTAAGGGATAGGGTGACCTATCTTTTAAAATGCTTATTTTATCGTTGTTTTTATTATTTTTTATGTTTATTTTAATAAAAATATGATACTATATTTACGTTGTCTCCCTATATAGGGTTACAACCGCACAGAAAAGGTTATAAGCTTAGCACCTTAATGGCGAGTCTAAATCAAAGAAAGGAGATTAAAATGTACGCAATTATTGAAACAGGCGGCAAGCAATTAAAAGTAGAAGAAGGATCTGTAATTTACGTTGAAAAGTTAGATGTAAATGAAGGTGAAGAATATACTTTTGATAAGGTTGTTGCTGTTAATAACGGTAGCCTAACTCTTGGTACACCATATGTTGATGGTGCTAAGGTTACTTGCAAGGTTGAAAAACAAGGCAAGGAAAAGAAGATTGTTATCTTCAAGTACAAATCTAAGAAGGGTTCTACTCGTCGTAAACAAGGTCATCGTCAACCATATACTAAGTTAACAGTTACTGCAATCGCTTAATGATTAAAGTAACATATAGGCTAGAAAATGGCTGTTACACATATCTAGAAGTTAAGGGTCATGCCTTATTTGCTGAATATGGCAAAGATCTAGTATGTGCTAGTGTCTCAAGTATAGTCTTTGGACTAATGAATTGTTTGGATGAATATCAAGATATTGATATTAAAATTCTAGATAATCAAATTGAGATTAATAATTATAGTAAGCTAGATGAAATTAATAATTTCTTTAAGCTTACACTTATTCAACTTAAGACTATTGAAGAGCCTTATGGTGAATATATCAAAGTAGAAAGGAAATGAGTATGAAATATATTTTAAATATTCAATTCTTCGCTTCTAAGAAGGGTGTTAGTTCTACTAAAAACGGACGTGACTCTCATTCTAAGAGATTAGGTGCGAAGGTTGCCGATGGTCAATTTGCTACTGCAGGATCAATCATTTACCGTCAAAGAGGTACTAAGATTCATCCAGGTACAAACGTTTCAAGAGGCGGCGATGATACTTTATTCTGCACTTGCGATGGCGTTGTTAAATATGAACGTCTAGGTAAAGATAAGAAGAAAGTTTCTTGCTATCCTGTTGCTTAAGATCACGAAGGCCTTCAATAGGCCTTTTATTTTTAATTAATTATGCAATTTATAGATAAAGTAAAAATTAAATTAAAAGCTGGAAATGGCGGCAATGGACTTGTCGCTTTTAAACATGAAAAATACAATCCTTTTGGTGGACCAACGGGAGGAGATGGAGGAGATGGAGCCTCTATTGTCTTTGAAGTAGATACTAATAAAAGCACTTTACTTGATTTGAGATTTAATAAAATGATCAAGGGTGAAAATGGTGCTGATGGTAAGTCTAACAATATGTATGGTGAATCTAAAAAAGAGGTGGTTGTAAAAGTACCTCTTGGCACCATTGTAAAAGACTTGGCTGATAATAGCATCATTGCCGACTTGAATACGCTTGATTCACGTGCTGTTATTTGTAAAGGTGGAAAAGGTGGTAAAGGTAATCGTCATTTTGCGACTTCTAGAAACTCTGTTCCTGAAAAGGCTCAACTTGGTGAAGTGGGCGAAGAAAAAGAAGTTGAAGTGGAATTAAAACTATTAGCCGATGTGGGATTAGTGGGCTTTCCAAGTGTAGGTAAGTCAACTTTATTATCGGTTGTTTCCAAGGCAAGACCAGAAATCGCTGACTATCCTTTTACTACCTTAGTTCCTCAACTAGGTATTGTAAAAGTCGATGATACTTCATTCGTTATGGCTGATTTACCTGGGTTAATTGAGGGTGCATCACAAGGCAAAGGCTTAGGACATGAATTTTTAAAACATATTGAAAGATGTAGGCTAATACTACATGTTATTGATATGTCTGGGGAATATAGAGATCCAATAAGTGATTACGAAATCATTAATAAAGAACTAAAGGATTATCCTGGCAACTTAGATAAAAGACCGCAAATTGTTATCGCGAACAAGATGGATGGTGATAATGCTAAAGAAAATTTAAAATGTTTTAAAGAAAAATATAAAGATGTTGAAGTATTTGAAACGGTTACTGTTTTAAATGAAGGATTGGCTCCTGTTTTATATAAGGTTAAGGAAATGCTTAAGGAACTTCCTCAATTTGCCTTATATGATGAAGCTAAGACAAATGAAAAGGTTGTATATACCTATACTCCTGAAAAAGAATTTGAAGTATTCAATGAAGGAAATGGCATCTTTAGAATTGAAAGTGATAAGATTGAAAGATTATTTGCTCGTACAAATCTAAAGGATGAAGAATCCGCTTTACGTTTCGCAAGAGCTTTAAGCAAGATGAAAGTTGATGATGCCTTAAGAGAAAAAGGCTGTAAAGATGGTGACAAAGTCTTCATTAAAGATACAAGCTTTGAGTTTGTTGATGGTGACGACGATGATGAATTTCAAGAAGAAGACTAAGGTCTTCTTTTGTTATGGTAAAATAAGATAAGTTATGATTGGTTTTTTAAGAGGAAAAGTTCATCTTTTCGGTTTAGATTATGTATTATTGGATGTAAATAATGTTGGTTACCGCATTAATTTTTATCATCCTGAAAGCCTAAAAATAGGTGATGAAGTACTTATCTATACCTATGAAAACATTAGAGAAGATGAACAATCATTATTTGGCTTTTTATCTTATGATGAATATGAACTATTTATCAAATTGATATCAGTAAAAGGACTAGGCCCTAAAACAGCTAGTGGCATGCTTGCAAAGGCTAAAGTGGATAAAATTGTAGAAGCTATTGAAAATTCAGATGTTGCCTTTATCAAATCAATGCCTGGTATTGGTGGTAAAACCGCTAGTCAAATTATTCTTGACTTAAAGGGAAAACTTGTTTCAGGAAGCGAAGAAACAATTAAAAATGAAAAATTAGATGATGCCGTATTGGCGTTAAAAACACTTGGCTATAAGCCCGCTGAACTTAAAAACGTTATAAGAGAATTGTCCAAAGAAGATTTAAGCACGGATATGTATGTTAAACGTGCACTTACGATGTTAGCGAAAATTAAATAATTATGAATAAAGAAAACGATATTTTATCAGTAGAGAAACTAGAAAGTGATGAGGAGCTTTCTTTAAGACCTCGAAAACTAGAAGAATACATTGGTCAGAGCTCTCTTAAGAGTAATCTTGAAGTCTACATTCAAGCGGCTAAAAGTAGAGACGAATCATTAGATCATTGTCTTTTTTATGGCCCACCAGGACTAGGTAAAACAACTCTTGCCTATATTTTAGCCAATGAAATGGGTAGTAATGTAAAAGTAACAAGTGGTCCTTCTATTGAAAGAAGTGGTGACTTAGCTGCTATCTTATCATCTTTAGAAGCAGGCGATATCTTATTTATTGATGAGATACATCGTCTTCCTAAGACTGTTGAAGAAGTATTGTATCCAGCTATGGAAGATTTTGCGATTGATGTAGTAGTGGGCAAGGAACAAGGAGCTAGATCGATTAGAATCGATTTACCACCATTTACGCTTGTTGGTGCTACAACCCGTATGGGTTCAATATCTTCACCATTAAGAGATAGATTTGGTATTATTTCTAAACTTGAATACTATAATCAAGAAGAGCTAGGTCAAATCGTGTCTAGAACCGCTAGAGTATTTGGCTCTAATATTGACGAAGATGCTGTAAAAGAAATCGCTCTAAGAAGCAGAGGGACACCTAGAATAGCCAATAGACTATTTAGAAGAGTAAGAGACTTTGCTCAAGTATTAAATGACGGAAACATTGACCTAGATATCACAAAGAGTTCTCTAGATCGCTTAAAGATCGATTCTATTGGCCTTGATGATGTTGATATACGTTATTTAAAGGGCATCATCGAAAGATATCATGGAGGTCCAGTGGGACTAGAAGCTATTGCTTCAGCAATTGGTGAAGAAGCAATTACTATTGAAGATGTTTACGAGCCATATTTACTTCAAATTGGCTTTATAAATAGAACTTCAAGAGGAAGAGAAGTAACACCACTTGCCTATAGACATCTAAAGATAAACAATGAAGAAGCTCTTTTTTAGTGTTGCGTCTTGCACGAAAAGTGTGCTATTATTATAAAGCGTTAAATGGAGGTTAGTAGTAATGCCTAGAGAGTTTATAACATTCAAATGCACTGAATGTGGTGAAGAGAATTACATCGGTTCAAGAAATAAGAAGAAACATCCAGACAAAATGGAAGTTAAGAAGTACTGTCCTAGATGTAATAAAATGACTGTTCATAAGGAGAAAAAATAAGCATAAGCTTATTTTTTTAATATATGCAAGTTAAGTGTTTAAAATGTGGTCTATTTCAAACTAATACTTATTTGTTAGAAATAGATGAAAAATGTATTCTAATCGATCCTGCTTGTAAGATTGATAAGTTATTGCCACTTTTAGAAAACAAAAAACTATTGGCGGTTTTATTAACTCATGGCCACTTTGATCATATTAAGGCGTGCGATGATTTATATAAAAAATATAATGTTCCTATCTATATTCATGAAGCTGACATTGATATGACAAAAGATGGTAGCAGTGGCAAGGTATTTGGTCTGCAATATGTTCCTACAATTAGTGTGCCTCTTGTTAAATTAAAAGAGGGTAAATATGAAATAGGATCTTTTAAATTTGAAGTAATATTTACTCCAGGCCATTCCAAAGGATCGGTGTGTTACTTATTTAAAGATTGTATCTTTACTGGTGATACTTTATTTAGATTAGCTTGTGGTAGAACTGATTTAGTTGGCGGAAGTAATAGTGAAATTAGGCATTCACTTAAGTTACTAAGCGACTTAAATCCAAATTTAATTGTTTATCCAGGACATGATGAATCTACTGTTTTAGCGTTTGAAATCGAAAATAATCCCTATATGTAGTCGAAAATGACTACTTTTTTTATTTTGGGGTAGGAATTTTCAATTTTCTTGTCAATAAAGTAGTATATGGAACAAAGATTATTAGCGATACTAAGACTTGCGGTAAAAAACAACGCTAGCGACATTCATTTTTCACAAAAGTATGATCAAGTAGAAATATTTATGCGTATTAATGACGTTATCAGGAAGGTAAAAAGAAAAGAAGGAGACGATAGATTAATTCGCTATCTTCAATATTGTTCAAATTTAGATATTGGTACTTTAAATACGCCCCAAACTGGCCAATTTGAAAAATTACTTGATGATAATGTCTTATCTTTAAGATTTGCGGTTATTAATAGCCATAATTCAACTAATGGTGTTTTAAGAATTCTTAATTCTAATCTCAAAGTTGAGGCTGATAACTTATCTAAGGTTGATGGCCAAAACAAATATTTTAAAGAACTGCTTAAAAAAGACAACGGCCTAATATTGTTTTCAGGAGCGACAGGGTCAGGCAAAACTACTACTTTATATTCTTTATTAAAAAGTGTCGAAGGTTCTATTGTCTATACCATTGAAGATCCAATAGAAGTAGTAAGTGACAAGTTTGTTCAACTGCAAATTAATGAAAAAATCGGCTTTGATTATGAAGCCGGCATTAAACAAGTAATGAGACATGATCCCGATATTATCATGATAGGCGAGATAAGGGATGACAAAGCGGCCAAGATGGCCCTTAGAGCCGCCAATACTGGCCATTTAGTACTTAGTACAATACATGCTTCATCTTGTGCTTCATCAATTTCTAGAATGGTTGATTTGGGCGTTAATGAAGAATACCTGTATGAGATGTTGTTATGCCTGGTGCATCAAAAAATGATTATTAATAGGTCTGGTGAAAAAGTTGTGGTCTATGAAATCATGAATAAAGAAGAAATAGATTATTATCGTCTAAATAAAAAGAATTCTAGTAATTTCTTAAGTATTGATGTCCAAATCAAGAAAGGAATTAAAGATGGAATTTACTAGAACCAAAACTCTTAAATACGATGATCTTATTTCTATCAATGAATTATTAAAAACAGGTTTATCTTTAAAACAGGTCCTTGATTTAATTAAGAATAAAAACAACGGAGAAATCATTGATTTAATTATTGAAGAACTAGATAAAGGCAGACAAATAGAAGAAGTAATTGTTAACTACTTGCCTAAAAATATCAGTCTCTATCTTAGCTCTTTAATTGGAAACATGTCCTTTAATGATAGTTTGAATTTAGCATTAGCCTTTATTGACAAGAACAAAGAAAACACTAAAACATTTATGGGTTCTTTTCTTTATCCTTTTATCCTATTATTTGTATCACTTACCGCTTTATATGTCTTTGATGCTTATGGCCTAGATACAATCTTAAATATGCTTAAAAGCTTTGTGGGTGATGTGAATAGTATCAAAATATTCAGAATCATTTTAAGAATAGTTGTCTATATATTTTATTTTCTATTATTGCTTGTGCTGGTTGGCATCTTGTATTTCTTTAACAATCGAAATATTACATTATTTTATATTTTAGTTTGTAAGTACCTGCCAAATAGTATTGTTCAAAAATACTTTTGTGTAGAATTTATTAGTCTATTAAACATTTGTATAAACAATGGCTACAAGAGCAAGGATTCTTTAAATATTCTAAAGAATTTGCATAATAAACCAATTGTGTCTTTCTTGGCTTTTCATTTAGACGAAAAACTATTAGAAGGTGCTTCTTTAAAAGATGCTAGTAAACAAGACTATTATGATTATTCTTTAAGCAAGTTTATAAATATTGGCACTCATTCTTTGTCTTTTTCCAAAATCTTAATTGATTATATAAATTTAAATACAAATCTAATAAAGGCTAAGATGAAAAAACTAGCTTTATCAATTCAATTTGTTACCTATGTATTGATTGGTGTGGTTATCGTCTTTGTTTATCAAATATTATTTTTGCCAATGAATGCGTTGGCTAATTTCTAAAGGAGGCTGTATGAACAAAAAAGGTTTTACATTACTTGAAATGGTAATAGTAGTTATGATTATTGCGGTATTGTTTCTATTAACAATTCCCAATGTTTCTAAAGTAATAGATAGCGTTGATGATAACGCTTGTGATGCATTAACTAGGGTTGTAGATTCGGCTATTGTCCAATACAAATTAACCTATGGACAATATCCTTCTTCTACTGGAGATTTAGTTTCTGCAGGACTTATAAGTAGCGATCAAGTAGCGTGTTCTAATGGCAAGAATATTTATATAAGTGGTGGTCAAAGTTATCATGATTAACAACAAAGGAAACACACTTGTTGATATGTTGGTAGTCACTTTAATTGTGATGGCTTGTATGTGTCTAACACTTAGAAAAGCCATAAGTATTGATTCAAGCCATTATGACTTCATGAATGAATACTTGCTAGCACAAGTAAGTGCTTTAAAAAATAGAGAAAACGTAATACTAGAAAGTGATAACAGTATTTATTTCAATGAAGCAGGACACATCAATAGAGCAGGTACTTATTACTTTGATAGCCATAAAGTAATCAGTCATATCGGTAACGGCTATTTGACATATGAAT
>CAVEWG010000019.1:0-7272 GCA_963619285.1 Oscillospiraceae bacterium
CTGTCTTCTTGGTAAGGTAAGTTTTGAAGCTAATGATTTAGTTTCTAACTTCAATGCTTTAGGAAACGCTATTTTAAAGGCTAGACCTGCTGCTGTAAAGGGTGCTTATGTTACTGGTGTTACAATTTCTAGTAATATGGGTCCTGGTATCAAAGTTGATTTTGGTGCTTAAGATTTAGTTAAACTTTACGTATTAAGATAGGGAAACCTATCTTTTTATGTTATTATAGATAGGTAAAACGACAAAGAAATAGTAGCTTATTGATGTTTATTAGCGAGGAAAGGACAGTGCAAGCTTTCTTAAACTAGATATGTGAATTCACTCTTTTAAGGTGGCAAATGCCCGGTAACGCGTTATAGTTATAAGTGCAGCAATTGCTGAATTAGGATGGTACCGCGATTTTTCGTTCCTAGTCGCGGTTTTTTATTTTTAGGAGAAAATTTATGAATGATTTATCAACACTAAAACAAGAAGCACTAGAGGCTATTGAAGCTGTTAAAGATTCAAAGACACTAGAAGAACTTAGAATTGAATATCTTTCTAAAAAAGGAAAGATAACAAGTTTAATGAGCCAAATGAAAGACTTAAGCCCTGAGGAAAAGCCAAAGTTTGGCCAACTTGTAAACGACTTAAAGGTTTCAGTAACTAATGCTTTAGAAACAAAAAAAGAAGTATTAGATAGTGCTATTTTAAAAGCACAACTTGAAAAAGAAAAAGTCGATATTACCCTTGATGAATATACACCAGTTACCGGTACTCTTCATCCATTAACTTTAGTAGAAGAAGAACTTCAAGATATCTTTATTGGTATGGGCTATAACGTAGCGGAAGGACCTGAACTTGAGTATGATGAATATAACTTCACCCGTGCTAATACTCCAGAAGGTCATCCTGCAAGAGATATGCAAGATACTTTCTATGTAGATGTTAATAGACTATTAAGATCACAAACTACTGCTATTCAAATGAGAGTACTAGAAAAAGATGCTGACAAGCTTCCGATCAAAGTTATTTGTCCAGGTAAGGTATATAGAAGAGATGATGATGATGCGACGCATTCTCATCAATTCATGCAATGTGAGGGACTAGTTATTGGTGAAAACATTACAGTTGCTGATTTAAAAGGAACTCTAGAGTTAATGATTCAACAAATGTTTAGAAATGATGCCAAGATTAGATTTAGACCATCATATTTCCCATTTACTGAACCTTCTTTTGAAGTAGATATGACTTGTCATAATTGTGGTGGCAAGGGTTGTGCAATGTGTAAAGGAACTGGTTGGATTGAAATACTAGGTTCTGGTATGGTTCATCCAAATGTCTTAGAAGCAGCAGGTATTGATTCTAAGAAATATACTGGTTTTGCCTTTGGTGTAGGACTTGAAAGAGTTGCTATGCTTAAATATGGAATCATGGATATAAGAGACTTATATACTAATGATTTACGTTTCTTAAATGGCTTTAAAAGAGGTAATTAGTTATGAAATTAAGTTTAAATTGGTTAAGTAAATTCATTGATATAAAAGATTTAACAACAGAAGAAATCATGGACAAAGCTGTTAAAGCTGGCTTTGAAGTAGAAGAAGTAACTAAGATTGGTCAAGGAACTAATTTAGTTGTAGGTAAAGTATTAACATGCGTTGACCATCCAGATTCTGACCACTTGCATCTAACTACAGTTGATGTTGGTGATGAAATATTAAACATTGTTTGTGGTGCACCAAATTGTAGAGAAGGCCTTAAAGTTATAGTTGCTAAAGATGGAGCTGTACTTCCTGGCGGTACTATTAAAAAAGGTGTTATTAGAGGCCAAGAAAGTAATGGCATGCTTTGTTCATTACTTGAACTTGGTGTTGATAAAGAATTATTAGACGATAATTCTTGTTCACATAGTGGCATTGAAGAATTAGATGATTCATTCAATGTTGGTGACAGAGATATCTTATCTAAATTAGGTTATGATGACACAATCTTAGATATGTCTATTTATGCTAATAGACCTGATTGTTTAGCGATGTTTTATATGGCGAAGGAAATGGGTGCTATTTTAAGAAGACCATGTAAGCTTCCTGAATTTGAAGGCGCAAGTAATGTGGGCGAAGAAACTAACTTCAAACTAGAACTAGAATCTAAGAACTGTCCACATTTCTTAGCTAAAGTAGTTAATTCAGTAACTATTAAAGAATCACCTGATTGGATTAAGGAAATTCTTAAATCTAATGGCATTAAATGCATCAACAACTTAGTTGATATTTCTAACCTTGTAATGTTAGAGACAGGTCAACCTATGCACTTCTATGATTTAAGGAGTAATCCTAATAGAAATATCACCGTAAAAGATAATTTGGAATGTGATTACACAGCGCTAGATGGTGTTACTTATAAGATTGAAAAAGGCGACTTAATGATCACTTCTGATAATAAACCTATTGGTATTGCTGGTATCATGGGTGGCGATGCTACAAAGATTTTGGATGATACAAGTTCAATCCTTATTGAATCTGCATGTTTTGACCATGCTCAAATCAGACGTACTAGTAATCGTTTAGGTCTACAAACTGAGGCTGCTGCTAGATATTCTAAAGGTCTAGAACCTCTAGCTCAAATTAAGGCAATGGATAGGGCTATTGAACTATTAATAAAGTATGCTGATGCCAAAGGTATAGAAAAGACTGTAGAAGCAGGAAGTGATAACTATAGTCCAGTTGTAGTAAAAGAAAGCTTAAGCCACTTAAATACTTTAATTGGTAAGCATTATTCAATTGAAGAAGTAAAAGAGGTAATTGAAGCATTAGACTTTGGCTTTGAAGCTGATGGTGAAAACTTCTCTTGCGCTATTCCAAGTTATAGAACTGATATCTTAATTAGAGAAGACATTGATGAAGAGATTTGCCGTCTAACAGACTTCGATGATTTAAAGTCTACACTTCCTTATATGCCTCAAACTGTAGGTAGACTATCTATAGCTCAAGCTATGAGACGTACAATTAGAAACTACTTTATGTACAATGGCTTAAGTGAAGTAAGAACTTATACTTTGGTTTCTGAAAACTATAAAGATAATTCTTTGCTTGTTAATGGCGAAGCGGTTAAATTAATGTCACCACTTTCAGAAGATAGAAAGTATATTCGTACTTCATTGATGAATTCATTACTAGAGACTTTGTCTTATAACTTAGGACACTATAACAGTAATGTAAATATCTATGAAATTTCTTCTGTTTATTTTAACGATCATGAAGAAGAAAGACTAGGTGTTGTTTTAAATGGAACTTATTTAAATAGTGAAATCAAGCATGTTGAAATGAAGTCTGATTTCTATGTTCTAAAAGGTCTTGTAATGGGACTACTTGATAAATTAGGCTTTGAAAAAGGTAGAGTTCAAGTTGTAGAAAATGACTTAGATGATGTTCATTTCCATCCAGGTGTTTCTTGCTTAATTAAGATGAACAATAAAACAATTGGTATATTGGGCAAGCTTCATCCTACATTTGAAGGCAAGTTAAAGCTAAAAGATACATATTATTGTGAACTAATTCTTGATGAATTAATTAATTCTAAGCCAAGTAAAACTCATGCTCCTGCTGTTAATAAGTATCCATCAATTTCTAGAGATATTTCAATTGTATTGAGCAATGATGTAAAAGCTGATGAATTAATCAAAGTGATTAAGAAGGCTGGTGGAGCTCTTGTTAAATCGATTAAGGTATTTGATATCTATAAGGGCGAACATATTGAAGATGGTTTTAAGTCTGTTTCATTAAATATTGTTTATGAGGATACTAATAAAACTTTAAAGGCTAGTGATATTGACGCTCCTCATAATAAGATTCTTGAAGAATTAAACAAGAAATATAACGCTAATCAAAGATAAGTAAACAAAAAGTAATGCGAGCGCATTACTTTTTGTTTAGCCTTTTTTCAATAGCTTCTTTAGCTTTTTCAACATCATTGAATTCAATAAATTCACCTTTAATTTCTTGCCAATCTTCACTACCTTTACCAAGTATCATGACAAGGTCTTTAGGACCAGCCATATTGATAGCTTTTTCAATAGCTTCTTGTCTATCGATTACTGTTTCATAATTTGTTTTATCTTGAATTAGTTCACATAAATCTTTAACAACGTTATATGGGTCTTCAAAGCGTGGATCTTCATAAGTAAATATTACATGGTCATTATTATCAGAACATAACTTACCAACGTATTTACGTTTACTAGCGTCTCTTTCACCCGCGTTGCCTGTAACAACAATCTTTTTATTTACATTTAATTTATTAGTGAATTCAAATAATCTTGTTAAGCCATTTGGCGTATGGGCGTAATCAACAAGGACATAGAAGTCTTGGCCAAGATTAATTGAAGTCATACGTCCATCTATTTTTAATTTATCTAGATTTTTTAATAAATCATTTATATCAAAGCCTAAGCTTAAACAAGTAAGTAGTCCACATGCTAGATTTTCAATGTTGAAGTTACCTAGAAGTGGCGAGACTATATCATATTGTTTATCTAAATATATAAAACTTATATCGGTTTTATCAGGTTCTACGTTAAATGATTTAATGTATAGGTCACAATCATTTGTATAGCCATATGTCTTATAGTTATTTAAATCTAAAGATACATCTAAGAAATGTTTATCGTTTTTATTCAATATTGAAATATCCGATTGTTTAAATAACATCTTTTTGCAACTGATGTAGTTTTCAAGAGTTTTATGAGTATTTAGATGTTCCTTATCAATGTTAGTAAGTCCTCCAACCGTAAAATGAAAATTCTTTAATCTGCCATAATAGAATGCTTCTGATGAAGTCTCCATGGCTACATACTTACAACCTGCACTGGCAAATTCAGCTAGTATTCTATACATTGATTCAATGCCTGGTGTGGTATTGTCGGTTTCTCTATTAAACTTGTAGCATGCATAGCCATTGGTTCCAATATAACCACAAATATCATTTCCAAGTAGTTCTTGAATAATGGTGGTGGTGCTAGTTTTGCCATCAGTGCCAGTAATGCCAATAAGTGTTAATTTATCTTGAGGATTGTCGTAGAATTTACGATATAAATCTTCGTATATGGCATTAACATCATCAACTTTTATATAAGGGACATTTACGTTTACATCTTTACTAGTTACTAAAGCAACTGCACCATTTTTAATTGCTTCATCTATAAAGTCGTGTCTATCGATTTTTGCACCTTTTATACAAATAAATAAATCACCTGGTTTAACAGACTTAGAATTAGTGGATAAGCCTTTAATTTCGGTATCTAAACCATTATAATCACTAAATAATTTCTTAATTTTCATTCTAATATTATATAATTGATTTATGATTTATACGATAACAACTAATCCTTCTTTGGATTATTACTTGAATTTGGATGCTTTAAAAGTTGGTGCCTTAAATAGATCATATAAAGAAACTTATGATGCTGCAGGAAAAGGAGTAAATGTTTCTAAGTTCTTAGATAAGCTTAATATTAGATCTATTGCGCTTGGCTTTTTAGGTGGCTTTAATAAAGAATACTACATTGCCTTATTGTCGAAGTATGGCAATATACAGCCTCAATTTACTAAGATTGGTGATAATACACGTATCAATATCAAGCTAAAGGCTGGGGAAGAAACAAGTCTTAATGCGACTGGTCCAAATATCACTGATGAAGAATTTAATAAGTTCAAGATTAGAATGAATCAAATCTATGATAATGACTATGTTGTCTTAAGTGGTAATGTTCAAAAGGAACTAGCTGATAAGATGTGTATCGTTATTAAAGAACTTATTGATAACAATGTAAAAGTGGTACTTGATACTGATGACTATATTACTTCTAAAGTATGTGAATATAAGCCATTCTTGGTAAAAATGGATAATAATGATATCGGTACAAGTGAAGAAGATATTATCAATATCGGTAAAGATTATATAAATAAGGGTGTTAAATATTTCTTATATTCTAGCGCTCATACAGCAAGCTATTTATTTGAAGAAGGTGGCTACTACAAATGTGACATTAGAAACAATTTAGAGACTGGTTCTAATGATTGCATGATTGCGGGAATATTGTGGTCAAAGTTAAAGGGTGCTAATTCGCTTGAAAGTTTTACATACGGCAATGCAGTTTCTAGTGCGGTTTCTATGCATGATGAAAAAGCAGATTTTGAAAAGATCGAAGAAGTTTGTAAGACTTTAAAGATTGAAAGGATAGATTTTTAATGAAAAAAATATTAACTATTTTAGCTTGTTTACTACTTCTTGTTGGATGCAGTTCAACAAGTAGTGCTAAACCTGATTTTGACAGTGGCTTTACTATTGAAACGTATAAAGCTGATATGTCAGGATATGAAAATCTTAAGTCAACTGGTCATATGTTTTTAGGTACTACAGTATTAGAACTTAAAAGAACAATTGATGAAAAGGGTTATGGTGCCTTTGTATTAAGTAGAACAAGTTGTTCGCATTGTCAAATTGCTATGCAATACCTAAATCAAGCTGCTGAAGAACTTGGCGTATATGTTTATTACATTGATGCCGAATCTGATGCTTATCCAATTTTAGGTACTGATAACTATGATACTTTATATAATGCTTTATATGATGTATTAGCTGAAGATGATGAGGGGAATAAGGAACTTCAAACACCTCATTTCTTTACAATTATTGATGGTGAAATAGTTGGTTCACAAATTGGTACAACTTGGAATGGCAATTCTTATTCAGAAAGTGATGCGAATAAATTAGTTGAAACTTATAAGAAGTTATTAACACCATTTATAAACGAAAGTCAAGACTAGTATTGATTAAATATTTTTCTATAATAATAAATGCCTGGTGAGTTTGTTAAATTCCTACATTGTAAATTTCGGACCTTATGCGCGTTACATGCTGGTGTTGAAGGCCCACTATAAGTGGGGATCCTAAAGGTATGTATAGCTGGCCCACCTGATGGAAGTCAGGAAATTTACGCTCATCAGGATTTTTTATTTCTATTTATGTTAGAATTAGACAGGAAAAAGGAGATTATAAATATATGTGGCAATCAATTGGTTATTTAATTTTAGGCCTAGTGATTGGTGGAGCTGCTGGTTTCTTTATTACTAGACATTATTTTGAGAAACAAATCAAAGAGAATCCTCCAATTAATGAAAAGATGATTAGAGCTATGTACTCACAAATGGGTAGAAAGCCTTCTGAAGCTCAAATTCGTGCTATCATGAAGTCAATGGGCCAATAAAGATTACTTAAGGTAATCTTTTTTT
>CAVEWG010000020.1:0-11568 GCA_963619285.1 Oscillospiraceae bacterium
GCATTAGATACTACCAACCCCCCCCCACATCGGCGGGCTTTTTAGCATATTCTCTTAAATTTTTAAGTCTAGGTGAACAAGACTTTAATGCATCTAACAATATTGGGTTAAAGCTACCACATTCATTATTAAGAATCATCTTGATAGCTTCTTCATGTTCATAAGCATCTTTATAGACTCTTTTTGATGTTAAAGCATCATAGACATCTGCAAGAGCAACAATTTGCGCACAAATTGGAATTTCATCACCCTTTAATTTATCAGGATAACCTCTTCCATCCCATCTTTCGTGATGCCATCTACAAATATCATGAATATAATGAACTAAAGGCTCATTTTTATAAACATCTAATTTATCAATCATTTCTGCACCAATAAGAGTATGTTTCTTCATTTCTTCAAACTCTTCATTGCTTAGCTTACCTGGCTTATTTAGAATCTTTTCATCGATACCAATCTTTCCAATATCATGTAAAGCACTAGCTGTCACGATATTCTTTTTATCTTCTAAAGTAAAACAATACTTATCACTAGTTCTTTCAATCTGATCAATTAACATATTGGTGATGTTTTCAACATGAATAACATGAGGACCAGATTCATTGTTACGATATTCGACTATATGCGATAAAACGGAAGTCATCATCATTGAAACCTTAGAGTTTTCATCGATTTGTTCCTTTATTTCGTTTTTAAACTTTCTTTGTCTTTCATATAACTTAACAATATTAGTAACACGCTTTTTAACAATGCTTGCGACAAACGGCCTACTGATAAAATCTGATGCGCCTAAGTCGTAGCAACGCATAATTGTTTCAAAGCCTTGTTCGGTTGAAATCATAAGACAAGGAATATCATTTAGATAACCTCTTCTATTTAAAATATCTAAAAGTTCATAACCATTCATTTCAGGCATGTTAATATCTAAAAGAATAGCATTTAAACTTTGCGAATATTCTTCAATGATTGCTAAGGCACTTTTACCATCGCCTGCTTCAAGAACATCAAAATCATCTTTTAATAGCTCTTGTAGAGTGAATCTATTCAATAAAGCATCATCAGCAACAAGAATCAAAGGCTTGTTCTTGGATAATTCAATAGGTGTATATTCATCATCCCAATCAGTAACAACTCTATTTCCATATTGTTTAGCCTTATACATTAAGCTATCAGCTTTTTCTGCTGCAGCCTCAAGGGTTTCGTTATTAGCGATAACTGCACCAACAGAAATAGAAAAACTATTTTTATTTTTTCTATTTAAAGAATGTTTCTTGACATTGGCTCTAATTTGTTCAAGCTTATTTTTAAAACTTACTTCTGAAATATTATTGATGATTATGATGAATTCATCACCACCAAATCTAATAACCGCATCATCACTTCTAATAGAGTCTTGGATAGTCTTAACAACCGCGCTTAATACTTCATCACCATATTTATGACCAAAGATATCGTTACATGTTTTAAAGTTATCAAGATCTAAAAAGGCGATACCAGAATTGTTTAATACATCAGCTTTATGATCTTCATAAAAGAGTCTATTTAAAGAAGAAGTAAGTGGATCTCTATATAAAGCACTAGTCGCATTTAAATTAGCGTCCAATAAGTAGTTATAAGCCTCAGGATCAACATATGTGTTTGCCTGTAGCTCTTTTATAAGTTCAATAACACATGGTTCATTATCAATAACAGCATATTTAGCGATTACTTGAAAAACCTTGCCATCAACAAATTCAATCTTAGCGCCATCTTTTTTAGTGGTCAAAACATCGTTTGAAATACAATGGGCACAAGGTTGACTTCTTTTCCAAAAATCAAAACAACGACATGGTTCATCTACTCCCCTTAAGCATCTATCGCCATGTACCTCATCTTTATGAAGAATTCGTGCAATAGGAAAAACACATCTATATAAGACAAGTAAATCTTCTGCTTCTGTTTTTGATAAATGTAATTCTTCTAACATCAATCCCCCTACATCATGCTATACATCGTAAACATAGGTAAGTATATCGCAATAACTATATAACCCGCAAATATAGCTAAAATAATTAACATCGTTGGCTCCAACTTTGCTAGAGCAGCCTTAGTTGCATAATCTGTTTCATTTGTATAATAATCGCCTATTGTCTTAAGTGTCGAAACAAGTTCTCCACTTTTCTCACCAATGCCTGTCATCTCTTTTAAAGTAATAGGCAAATACTTACTGTTAGACATTGTATCAGTTAAAGAAGAACCAGTGTCAATCTTTTCTGCCATCGCATATACTTCTTTTGATAAAGCATCATTAGTTAAACACTTACTAGTGGTTCTTAAAGCTTCTGATACAGTTAAACCAGCATCAAGAAGCGTTGACATCGTTGTCGAAAATTCTTGGCAATTAGCCAATAAATTGATGTTGCCTAGTATAGGAAACTTAAGTTTTGATTCAGCGACCTTAATCTTGTTATCTTCATTTTTTGTATACAACTTATAACCAATATACAAAATAAGAATAATACCAATAAGTATTAGCCAATAATTATTAAACCAATTAGAAACATTAATTAATATTTGTGTCATGATTGGTAGTTCACCACCAAGTTCAGCAAAAACACTTGTTAAAGTAGGAATAACCTTTACCATAACTACAATAACGACAACTACCGCAACAGCTAGTACAAATAATGGATAAGTTGTAGCTGATTTAAGTTTTTGCGAGTTTTTAAAGGAATTCTCAAAATACTTTTGCATATTCTCAAAAGATAAAGCTAACTTACCAGATTGTTCACCTGCTTTGATAGTTTGTAAGAATACTTCTGGCAAGGCATTAGAATTCTTTCTAAAAGCAGCTTCAATAGTAGAGCCATGGCTTACATCAAGATAAGCATTCTCCAAGAGCTTCTTTAACTTTTTATCTTGTGTTTGAGCGGCAATCATTTTGATTGTTTGATCAATTGGTGTACCTGCATTTAAAATAATCGCAAATTGCGAACACATAATAGCTAAAGGCTTAACCTTTATTTTAGGATTAACATCCATGTTTAAAATATCAAAGATGCCACCTGTTTTAATCTTTTCAATATCTAAAACAATAGAGCTATTTACTTTGATTTTATCGATTGCGTCATATTCATCAATCGCTTCCATGACGCCTTTTACTTTAGCACCATCTTTTGATAAAGCTGTATATTTATAACTAATCATATTATTCTACAGTTACCACGTTATCAACAATTTCGTCAACTGTTGTAACGCCTTTCTCAACTAAGTCTCTTCCATTAGCAATCATTGGTGTAAAATTTCCTCTTTCCATAACGATTTGTCTAAGTTCAGTACCATTGACACCTTTAGAAATCTTATCACGCAAATAAGAATCAACAGTTAATATTTCAAAGACACCAGTTCTGCCTTTATATCCTGAATCAAAGCACATGTAGCAGCCTTCGCCTTTATAGAAATGTTTGCCGATTGGATTTATACCAGCTAAATCTACTAATTGATGATCTGGTGTAACTTCCTTTTTGCAATTTGGACAAATCTTACGTACTAGACGTTGCGAGACAACGCCACGTAAAGAACCACCTATTAGATATGGTTCTACTCCTAAGTCTTTAAGTCTATCAATGGCGCTTACTGCATCTTCAGTATGAACAGTAGTTAATACTAAGTGACCAGTCATAGCAGCACGTAAAGCAATTGTTGCGGTTTCACCATCTCTTATTTCACCAATAGAAATAATATCCGGGTCTTGTCTTAGACAAGATCTTAAAGCGCTCGCAAACGTTAAGCCAATCTTTTCATTGATCGCAACTTGAGTTACACCTTCAATTTGAAATTCTACTGGATCTTCTAAAGAAATCATATTAACGGTATCAGACTTAAGTTCTTCAATCATTGTATATAATGTACTAGTTTTACCAGAACCAGTAGGACCAACTATCATGATTAGACCACTAGAATTCTTTAAGATACGCGAAAATCTTTCATTATCTTTTTCAGTAATGCCAATACCAGTACGCGTCAGAGAGTTTTTATCTCTTTTTAAAATACGAATAACAATCTTTTCACCATGTATTGTAGGTAAAGTACTTAAACGTAAATCAACCATTGAGCCATCTAAATCAACAGTTTGAGCTCTGCCATCTTGAGGAACACGATGTTCAGTTATGTTCATTTCTGACATAATTTTAAAACGAGAAATAACGGCATCTTGTAAGCTTTTAGGGATTGTCAACATTTGGTTTAATCTGCCATCAACCCTGATTCTTACAATCATGTCGTTTTCTCTTGGTTCAATATGGATATCACTAGCGCCCTCGGCTAGAGATCTTTCTAGAATTGAGTTAACAAGTTTAACAGTAGGAGCAGCTGAACTTTTTGAAGCAGTATCACTTACTTTAGCGACTTCTTCATAAGTTGC
Source organism: Oscillospiraceae bacterium (assembly GCA_963619285.1). Classification (GTDB taxonomy): domain Bacteria; phylum Bacillota_I; class Bacilli_A; order Erysipelotrichales; family Erysipelotrichaceae; genus Colivicinus. The sequence goes on from CAVEWG010000020.1 coordinate 4,403, forward strand.
ATCTATTCCTCTTTCTTGTTTCATTTGTTCAATCGCAATACTAGCGCCTTCGTTTTCATATAAAACAAGAATCGCTCTTTTTATAGCGCTAGCATAGGCAATATAGGGAAGAACTTTATATTTGGTAATTTGTTTAACAGCTTCTAAAGCACGGAAGTTTAAAGGATCTTCCATGGCTAGAATTAATTTATCTTTTTCTACTTTAATAGGAACAACATGATATTGTTCAGCAATAGACTTAGGGACAATAGAAGCCATAGATGGATCAATTGTTTCTTTATTAATATCAATAAAGTCGATGCCTAGTTGCATCTTTAAGACATCGATTAATTGTGTCTCACTAATAAAACCATGTTCTAGTAGAACACTGCCTAATCTTTTACCTGTGTCTTTTTGTAGTTTTATTGCTTCATCTATTTGTTGTTGACTTAAGACATTAGCGTCAACTAGCATTTCCCCTAATCTTTTGTTTTTCATATATATAATTCCTCTACCTTAGAAATTATACTATATTTTTATAACTTTTAGAGATACTACAATGGTTGGCAATTATAAGTAATTTCAAAATCTTTCTTATCAAATCTTAAAGACATACCAACAAGGATACGATTATAGACAATAAGATTGTCATCACTCTTCTTTAAAACCGATAAGCTATATACATGATTCTTATCAGCGTAGACAATATCTGATCTTCTAAGTGTCAATGATAAGACATTTAGGAAGTCTGAAATATTTAAAGTATTACTCTTTAATTCAAAATCAAATAAGTGGAAATTTAAGCCATAACGATTCTTTAAACGTTTGTCATTTTCCATTAAAGATAAGAAAGTTTTCTTATCAACAATAAGTGGTCCATAAGCTAATTCGTTGTCTTTGATTTGAATTAAGCTATCGCCACCTGCACTTTCAACTAATTCATCAATTGTACTTTGTTTAATAGCTAAGTCTCTCTTTGCTTTTTTAGCTTTCTTACAAGTACCTTCAAAATGTTTATATACTTCGTTTTTCTTACCAGTTCTAATTAAAGATTCATAATAAGAAAGTAGTATTCTTTCATTGAATGGTTCAAACATTAAAGCTTTGTTACAAACCTTAATGCAATCCTGATACTTCATGAAATGAAGATATCTTTCACTTGTAAACTCAGATATATCAATAAATTGATCTTTGTAATATGTACGATATGTATTGAAATATTCGAAGTTTAATCCATATAGGAAATCACCATCATACATGTCGATAGCTTCGCTATACATCATTAAATCATTATTTACTTTAGCGGCTGTTAAAATTGAGTTAAATTCATCGATATCTAAATGAATGCTGAATTTTTTATCAATATAGTAATAGCCATTAGAACTAATTATTAGTTCTTTTCCAGTAAATTCCTCAAATTTATCTAGTGCTTTTCTTAGACGGAAAATCGCAAATTTAATTGCGTTTTCAGGATTAGTGCTGTTTGGCCAGAACAAATCGAATAAGGTATCTTTAGATATTTTATTATTATGATTCAATACAAAATAAGAAAGCAACATTAATGGTTGTTTCTCCATTATTATTTGTTCATATACACCTTTAGAATTCTTATAACTTATTGGCCCTAATAACTTAAAATATAACTCTTTCATGCTTTAATTATATTAGAAAATGACCGAATAAAAAACACTTTTTACCAATAAAATAACGATATTTTTATATAAAATCGCTAAATAGTTATCTAACACATAGTTATATTTTAAATTAGATAAAATATAACTAATTCAATTTATTAAGAAGGATCAATTTATTATTGGTCTTAATGAACTTGATAAAAGATAGATTAAAAGTAATATCCCCTTCTTGTTTGGTAATTAAATAATCAACTAGATAAGCATTCAAGGTGTCTAAAGTATCTTGATGAGGATGATTGTATTTACCATTTGTTGAGATAATGGCGTAGCTAGGAAGTATATTACCTATAAAGTATTCGCCAGTACTAGAGGAAGACCCATGATGAGAAATTTTTAAAATATCTATTTTTCCAACATCATATGTATTAATAAGTAGCCTTTCGATGTTTTTTGATATATCACCAGTAAATAAAAAACTTAGACCATTTATCTCTGTCTTATATATCAAACTTCCATCGTTTTCATTATCAAAGGTACCTAGATAATAGTTTTTAAGATACAAATCCTTATAAGAAATATCACTACTAGTAGTAACAATGTTTTTAATCTTGAAATCATTTTTTAAATTATCAATATTGCCATTATGATCTTCATCACTATGAGAAATTAAAAGATAATCAATAGTATAAACGCCTTGACTATACAAAGCTTTTCTTAATTTATGATAGTTATAACTTGAGCCTGTATCCACTAATACTTTATAGTTATAGTTTGATAGAAGCGCGGCATCACCTTGCCCCACGTCAATGAAGGTTACATGCTTAAAAGGATTATTTATACAAAACAAGCACAATAATAAGCATATATAAAGTTGATAGTCCTTTCTTATGCCGCATATATAGAGAATTATAAGTATTAGAGATGATAATAAAGATATTTTGCCCCTAATCGATATTAATAAGATATCTAAGACAAAGCCAATTATTTTCATTATCAATAAATAAAGTGGCGATGAAAATGGTAATACAAAACAAAGTAAGGAAACAATAAAAATAAAAATTCTGATATTTAGATACAATGAATAAAACAAAGACACAAAGATATTTACTTGGCCAAAGAATAAAGATTGAATAATAGCTAAAATAAAACGACAATTTTTATATTCACTTAAATATATAAAACTAAACAACAGAGTTAGTAAAACCGAGGATGTTGTTAATAATCGATAATTAATCTGAGTAATAAATATCGTCTTTATTGATAGATTATTGATGGAATCAAAATCAAAATAAGACAAGACAAAATCAATTATTATAAATAACAACTTAAATTCAAAATCAAAAAATAGAGAATATAAGATGATCAAAAATAAAGATAGATACTTATTTTTATCAAATATTTTCTTTAACAAAAAATACAAGCCAAAGCCATAGCCTACACTAACTAATAAATCATTATCACTAACATAATCATTAAAAACGGTCTTTTTTAACAATTTTTTAGTATCATCATCAAAATCATGTAAATGTTTCAAAGAAAGTTTAAATGGCGTATTAGACAGTAAAACCTTGCCTTTATCAGCTTTAAACAAATAGTAAGAACTGTAATTATCAAAGTCTTCATTTATTGAAGAATCGCTAATATAAACAAAATCGCCCACTTCTGCAATATCATCATATAAAACTGTTTTATAGATAAATGAATTAACGGTAGCGTACTTTGAATTGACATCCGATACATAACCTATAGGAATCAAATTAGGAAGTTTAATAATACTTATTAATAGTAATATCGCCAAAATTAAACTTTCTTTTTTATCCAATAAGAAAAGAATAATTAAACTTATTACTATTAGAAAGATATTTCTAAAATAAACATTTAGATAAAAAAGTATGGCTACTCTAAATAGAAATATAGTCTTTGAGTTTTTCAAACTTCTTATCCCCTATTCCTTTTACATTCTTAAGATCTTCTATACTCCAAAAAGAGCCATAGGTTTCTCTATATTCAATTATTTTTTGGGCAGTTTTTTCACCAATGCCAGGAAGAGTAATAAGTTCTTCTATAGTAGCCTTATTTATTGAAATCTTGCCTGCATCTTGTGAGCTTTCTATTTCTTGATTATCCTTAAGTATAGCCTCATCACTTATTTGATTATTGATATCCTCATCAAGTTCATCTTTAAGATCTTTATAAGAACTGCCAAGTGGCAACTCATAGTTCTTATCATCAACCTTGACGTTAATTGTCTTATTATCAGTAGAAAACAAGATATTTACGCCAAATATCACAAGTATAATTAGCACAAGCAAGGAAAGTAAAACAGTAATATATTTTTTTATCATCAATATATTATTGACAACAAAATTGAAAATTCCTACATAAAAAAGCCTAAATTCAAATTAGGCTTTAAAAATTAATACTTAGATAGGTAATTTATTGAACTTTTAAGATCTTTACTTCGTAAGGAATCTTTGAATCAACCTTTACAACACTGCCAACCTTTTGGTCAAGGATAGCTTCAGCAAGCGGTGTTACATTTGAAAGCTTACCATTTAGTGGATCAGCTTCAGTTGTACCAACAATTGAATAAGTATGTTTTTGTTTAGTATCAAGTTCTTCAATTTCAACAGTAGAACCAAGTCTTACATACTTAGTTGACTTAGATTCAGAAATAACTTCAGCATTACGAATTGTATGTTCAAGTTCTTTAATTCTAGATTCAACTTGTGCTTGACGGTCTCTAGCTGCATCATAATCAGCGTTTTCTGACAAGTCACCTTGTGCTCTAGCTGCCTTTAATTCTTCAATTACATCATTTCTAGTAACATGGATAAGAGTATCCAACTCATTTTTTAAATCTTGTAAACCTTCTTCAGTGACATAAATTTTCTCGTCCATAATTTACCTCCGCGACATCTATTTTAACATAGTACTAGTTTAAAATACTATTAATCTTGGTTATTAACAAGTCAATACCAACCGAATTGCCACCACCTTCAGGAATAATAACATCAGCATATTTCTTACTTGGTTCTATAAATTCTTCATGCATGACTCTAACGGTTGTTAACCATTGTTCAATAATATTCTCCAAGACTCTGCCTCTTTCGTTGATATCTCTTACAAGTCTTCTAATAAATCTAACATCATTTGGTGTATCAACAAAGACTTTAATATCCAATAAATCTCTAATTTCTTTTTCTTCTAGAACAAATAATCCTTCAACAATGATTACATCCTTTGGCTCTACAATTTCGGTAACAGTACTTCTATTGTGAACTGTATAATCATAAGTTGGCTTTTCAATAATACGATTATTTATAAGCTCTAATAATTGAAAACGCATAAGTTCATGATCAAAAGCCAAAGGATGATCATAGTTAGTTTTCTTACGATCCTCAAAAGACATATTAGTTTGATCATTATAGTAGTCATCTTCTTTGATTATCGTGATTGAATTAGTATTCTCAAAAGTCTCAATAATCTTTCTAGCAATAGTAGTCTTACCACTAGCACTACCACCAGCAATACCGATAATTACAGGCTTGTTTAATAACATGATAAATACTCCTTTTGGTTCTCTAATTGTTCACCATATGTCTTGGCAAAAATAGTGCCACCATCGCCACATACATCACCAATAAAGAAGAAATAATCAGTTTCTTCAGGATATAAAACAGCTTTAATAGCGTCTTTTCCAGGGTTACAAATTGCACCTGGAGGAAAACCCCCAATTTGATAAGTATTATAAGGATCACTTGAATCTTGAATTACCTCGCACTTTGTCCAATCCTCTCCTAGTCCTATATCCAAGGCATAACAAACAGTAACAGAGCTTTGTAGTTGCATGCCCTCATCAAGTCTATTATAGAAAACGCTTGCCACCTTAGCCATATCACTAGTATTACCAGTTTCTCTTTGAACAATAGAAGCTAAAGTAAATAATTCATGAATTGAATATCTAGAGGCATCAAAACCATCTTTATATTCGTTATAAACAGAAAGAGTTGAATCTAGTAAACGTTTAGTAACGTTATCAATAGTAGTATTTGCGAAAAACTCATAAGTATCAGGGAATAAGTAACCTTCAAGTAGACACTTAACATCTGTATCAAACATTTCATCAGTTAAGAAAGGATAATCAGCCATTAAAGATCTTACATAAGTTTCATCATTCCAAGAAGCCATAATGTCATCATAATTTAAATTAGTAGCTTCAGCTATAGCTTCAGCAAAGTCTTTAGCACGCCAACCTTCAATGAATTTAACAGATACCGTATCTTGGATAGCATTTGTACCATCAGATAAATAAGAAACTAAATCCTCAAAAGATAAAGATAAATCAACTTCATAAGTACCAGCCTTGAAACTTAAAGGAATGTTTTTAATCTTGGCATATAGATACGCTACATCGCCATTTCTAATAACGCCTTCTTCATCTAAGTATTGAAGAACCTTTTTGCCATACCAATTATCCTCAATAGTTATAGTCTTATTTTCTGTGTTTGAACCCCCTATAGGTTTCATACTTGAATTAACATAAAAGAAAATTCCACCAATAAGAAATACAACAATCAATAAAAGAACAACTACAAGAGTTGTCTTACTACTTTTTTTCTTCTTAGATTTCTTCATCTTCCACTCCATCAAAAGCGTCAATTACTTCTTGAACCATTTCTAGTTCCTCTTCATCCTCTACAACATAAAGATTGCCATCTTCATCATATTGTAAAGCGAATAATTCTTCATCATTATCGCCTTCATATACAACAACATAATTCTTATCATTCATATCGAAAGTGAAAAGAATATTCATTTCTCTTTCTAAGCCATTGTCATCAGTAATATAAATCTTATTATCGTTCATTTTCTAATCTCTTCCTATCTAAATAATCTTGTAAAATATTTTGAGCAGCTAATTGATCTACGGTTGCCTTTCTTTTAGAAGCGCTGTTTCCTAAGAAAGCACTAGTCTTTAAAGCCATAGAAGTAGTAAGTCTTTCATCTTGCAAAATAACTTCTACATCTCTTTCTTGTTCAATGATATCTTTAAATTCCATTGAAAGTTCAGCTCTTTCACCAATATCGCCATTCATATGTTTTGGTAAACCCAAAACAACTGTCTTTATTTTATATTCATCAATATATTCAAGCGTTCTATCAACAGCAGCATCATAATCATCTTGGCCGAATCTAAATGTCTCCTTAGCCAAAGCTAAAGATTCATTGGAATCCGATAAAGCGATACCAAGTGTTCTAGAACCTAAGTCTAATCCTAAAATTCTCATCTATTTGCTCTCTAAATAATACCTAACAAGTTCCTCAATGATTTCATATCTTTCAACTTGTTGAATGTTACTACGTGCATTATTATGACTAGAAATATAAGCAGGATCATTAGAAATAAGATAACCAGAAATTTGTTCTACCGGATCATAGCCTCTTTCAGTCAAAGCTTGTGATACATCTTTTAACAAATCTTTTAAATTAGCTCTTTTTAAGTCATTTGAATTAAATAGCATTGTGCTAGAAAAATCTTTTGCCATAATT
>CAVEWG010000021.1:0-30109 GCA_963619285.1 Oscillospiraceae bacterium
CTTATTTGTTTAAAACCAGGATAATTTTCAATACTATCTATTTTAATTAATTTGCCACCTAGATTTTCTTTCTCAATAAGTAGTACATCTAAGTTAGCTCTGCATGCATATATTAAGGCGCTTAGCCCTGCAGGACCGCCACCAATTATTGTCAGGTCTTTCATTTTTTTACCTCACTTGCATTATAACACGACACAAAATTGTCCTTGTGATATAGAATAATAGGGGTATGAAAAAACTATATCGTTTTATTTATTTTATTAGTTCAGCAATAATTTATATTTTATTAGCTCTTTTTGAGTTTTTTTGTATAGATAATCTAGTAGATATGATTTCTGCCAAATACTATATTCATGTTTTATGTATGACCTTAGCTCTTTTGGTGATTAATCCTGTTATCACTTTTAAGCTAATTGGTCTAATTCCTATTAAGCCAAAGAAAAAAGCTAAATCTATTTCTGAAGAGCTTAAACGCGAAGTTAAATAATGGTACAATGTAAAACGTTATGAAAATTGCGATGGTGGCCGGAGGAACCGGTGGACATATATATCCAGCCCTAACATTGGCTGATTGTTTATCAAAAAAAGGACATGATATTACTTTCTTTGGATCAATTGATCGAATGGAAAAAGATGTAATACCTTCATATGGCTATAAGTTTATTGGCCTAGATATTGTTTCTACTGCAGGTGGAGTAAAAGATAAAATAAAAAGCTTAGTTAGTATGGCTAAAGCTTATAGGCAATGTCTAAAGCTATTAAAAGGTTATGACTTGGCTATTGGCTTTGGCAACTATATAAGCGTACCTGTTATTTTGGCTGCAAAAAAGCTAGGCCTAAAAACGGTAATTCATGAACAAAACTCTTTTGTTGGTAAAGCTAATAAGATGCTTGATGAAAAAGTTGATTTAGTAATTGGCTCATATCAAGAAGACAAGGAGCAATTTAAGAATCCAAATACTTTAATACTAGGCAATCCTCAAAGCTATAAAGCCAAAGATATTAAACATGATAGAAGTGTATTAAAAGAATATAACTTAGACCCTGATAAGAAAACGGTTGTTATTTTTATGGGCTCTTTAGGTTCAGAAACTATAACAGAAATTATGTTAGATTTCTTTAAATTATTAGATGGTCAATATCAAGTAATATATGCAACTGGTAAAGCTTATTATAAACATGTATTAGATAACGATCCTCATAAAAGCTATCTAGTGATTAAAGAAAGAATCGATGGCATCAAAATGATGGCAGCATCAGATTTGTTGGTGTCAAGGGCCGGGGCAACTACTTTAAGTGAGATAACTTCTTTGGGCATGCCTTCAATTCTTATTCCTTCACCATATGTGCCAAATAACCATCAATTTTTTAATGCTAATGCGCTAGTTAAAAATAATGCGGCTTTAATGATCGAAGAGAAAGACTTGACCCCTAGCTTTTTGAAAGAAAATATTGATAGAATAATCAATGATGAAGAAAAGCTACGTGAGCTTTCAATTAATGCCTTAAAGATGGCGAATGAAAACGTAATTGAAGACATTATAGAAGAAATAGAGAAATTATGATTAAAGAATTTTTAATAGAACGTGGTAATTATCGCGATGATAAAACTTTTTCAAAATTAACAACGGTTAAAATGGGCGGTGAAATTGCTCATTATGTTGAACCATATAATTTAGCCTGTTTAAAAGAGATAGTAGTTTTCTTAAAAGAAAATCACATTAATTTTAAAGTAATAGGTAATGGTTCTAATTTAATATGCGGGTCATCTAGATATGAAGGTGTTGTGGTGTCTTTGAAAAACTTCAACAACTTTGAAGTTGCTAACAACAAACTATATGTAGAAGCCGGTGTTATGGCGCCATTTTTATGCACATCACTTGCACGTATCGACTTAAGCGGCCTAGAGTTCGCCTCTGGCATACCAGGAAGTGTTGGTGGACTTGTATTTATGAATGCGGGTGCCTATAAGAAATCGATGTCGGATGTTGTTGAAGAAGTACTTGTTTTAAAAGATGATGAAATTGTTAGAATGAGTAAAGATGAACTAAAGTTTGGTTACCGTTATTCTATCTTCCAAGAACATCCTCATTGGATTATCATTGCGGCTTATTTAAATCTAGAACATGCAGATAAGAATGAAATATTATCTTTAATCCAAGAAAGAAGAAATAGACGTCAACAAACTCAGCCTTTAGATAAACCAAGTGCTGGATCTTGCTTTAGAAATCCAGAAGGTGACTATGCTTGGAAATACATTGATGGTGTAGGACTTAGAGGTTTTAATTTAAACGGAGTTAAAGTAAGCGATAAGCATCCTAATTTTATTGTTAATGAAGAAGGCGGAACAGGCGAGGATTACTTGGCTATCGCTTTTAAGATTCAAGAAGAAGTTAAAAAGAAATATGATGTTAAACTAATAATGGAAGTGGAGAAGTTCAATTGTTAGAGAATGGTTCGAAGATAAAACTTGATGAAACATTTTTGCGTAAAAAAAGAAGTGATGCCAAAAGCGCTTCTATTTTTAAAGGTTTTAAAAACCTTTATTTTTTAATGGGCATTATCTTTGGCTTAATTATTTTACTCGTTTTATTTTTTGCATCAGACTATTCAAATATCTATCGTATTACTGTAAGTGGCAACTATTATCTAAGTGAAGAAGATGTTGTTTCAATTTCGGGGATTAGTGAATATGATAAATACTTTTTTACGATTCCGTATTTTGTCAAAAACAGAATAGAAGATTCGCCATACATTGAATCATGTGAAGTGACAAAAAGTGATGATAGAGTAATAGAAATAAGCGTTGTCGAGAAAAAACAAGTTGCTTATTCTTCAATTGGTTCACTTGAAGAAATAATCTTTGTGGATGGTACGACAGTTCAAATCAATAGCAATAACGCTTATCTAAAAAGAAGATTACCTGAAATAGAAGGCTTTACAAGTGACCAATTAAATACAATCCTAAGAGGCTTTAAATCGGTTGACGTTAATACAATAGATCAAATATCAGAGATTCATCGTTATTCTTTCTCATATGACGAAAACATGATGGAGGTAATTATGAAAGACGGCAATATTTGTTTTGTCTCTTGGACTGGTTTAAGTATGCTTGATAATTATTATTCAATTGTCTCAGGTTTAGATGCGGGTAATTCTTGTATATATTTAGATGAATTAACTAATTCTGGTTATGTTTCGATTTGCCCTTGGCAAGAAAACAATTAATGTAAATTATTTCAACTGTTGAAATGTTTTACATTTAATGTATTGACTTTATTTCTAAATTGGTTATTATATTTTTATATCGTTGAAAAGGAATAGTACTTATTGTTGTACTTATAGCGAGCCTAGAATGGTGAAAGTAGGCAAGTAACGGATAAGGAAGCGCTCCTTGGAGATGTTATCTTGAAAATAGTAGGGATAACCGTTAGCTGTCGATAAAGCAAGAGGTGGTCTAGTTTAGCTAGGCAAATAAAGTGGTACCGCGATTTATAAGTCGTCTTTATGATTATTAATAGACGGCTTTTTTATTTATAGCCGTCAAGAAAGGGAAAAATTTATGAAAAAATTATTTTGTTTGTTGACTGTTATGTTACTAAGTTTATCATTGCTTGCTTGTTCTTCTAATGATGGGGGCTCGAACCAAAGTGGGGATTCTACAGAAGATACAAGAGAAACTATTACTATTTCAATTGGTATGTCTCCAGATTATCCACCATATGAATCACTTGATACAAATGGCAATCTTATTGGCTTTGATGTAGAAATGTTAAAGGAAATGGAAACATTATTATCTGAAGCTGAAGGCAAGACTTATAAGTTTGAAATTGTGCAAATGAACTTTGATAACATCATTGTGCAAATGCAAGGTGGTCAATTAGATGGTGGTGTATCCGGCTTTACTTACAGTGAAGAAAGAGAAGGCGCTGCTCAATTCTCTACTCCTTATTGCAACTCTAAACAAGTTGTAATGGTGCTAGCTGATAGTAGCGTAAATAGCGTTGCTGATTTAGATGGAAAGATTATTGCTGCACAAACAGGTACAACCGGTGAATATGCTGCTCAAGATACATTTGGCGAAGAAAACGTTACTTCTATCCAATCGGTTCTTGATATGATTCCAGGCCTTGATGCTAATCAATATGACGCTGTAGTTCTTGATAGCGCTGTTGCTAATTCGTACGCTTCAACCGGTAAATACAAAGTATTAGATGAAACATTAGTTGATGAAATGAACTATATTGTTGTTGCTAATGGCAAAGACGATGTTCTTGCAACTATTAATGAAGGCATTGAATTATTTATTGCTTCTGATAAGTATTCTGAACTTTGTGAAGAATATCAGTTATCACCAATTGAAAAATAATTATTATGTTTAGTGCTTTTGAAAAGATTTTTACTGCATCAAACTTATTATATCTTTTAAAAGGTACAGCTTATTCAATAGGGATTGCATTGCTATCCCTATTGTTTGGTTTGATACTTGGGATACTTGGTTCAAGTGGTAAAAAAAGTAAACATGTAGTATTGAAGGCTATAGCTAATTTTTATGTTGAAATAATAAGAGGCACACCATTGCTGCTACAGATCCTTGTTATTTTCTCAATTATTCCTTCTTTATATACAGCAATAAGTGGCAAAGTAATTAGAATTAATCCTTATTTAATTGGTGTGATTGCGATGTCCATAAACTCTGGTGCCTATCAAACAGAATTAATTAGATCTGGTATAAACGCGGTTGATAAAGGACAAGATGAGGCTTGCCAAACACTTGGATTAAGTCACTATCAAGCTATGAAACTAGTAATACTTCCTCAAGCCTTTAAACATATTGTTCCACCTTTAATTTCAGAACTAATTACTTTGATTAAGGATACTTCTTTAATCAGTACGATTGGGGCTGTAGAGCTTTTAAAGGGTGCTCAAATTTTAGGCGCGAACTATTATGATGTTATGACACCATATTGTATTGCGGGTGTTTATTATTTGGTTGTTACTATTCTCATTTCCTTTATGGGCAAAAAGATTGAAAAGAGGTTAGCGTTAAGTGATTAAAGTAGATAATATTTCTAAAACATTTGTGTCTAGAAGAAAAGCAGGAATGTTAACTACTGCTGTTGAAAACGTTTCTCTAGAAGTTAAAAAAGGGGAAATAGTTTGTCTTATTGGACCATCAGGTTCGGGTAAGTCAACAATACTTAGATGTATTGAAGGACTAGAAATTCCTGAAAAGGGTGATATTTATATCGAAGGTGAAAAGCTTGATGCAAATGATCCTGCTTCTTTTAAAAAAATAAGAAGTCATATGGGTTTTGTGTTTCAACACTTTAATTTATTTCCTAATATGACCGTCATTGATAATTTAACTTTGGCATTGATTAATGTGCTTAAAATAGATAAGAATCAAGCTGAAGAAAGAGCTATGTCGTTACTTGATAGAGTTGGACTAGCTGATAAAAGAAATGAATATCCTAATAATTTATCAGGTGGTCAGAAACAAAGGGTTGCTATCGCTAGAGCCCTATGCTTAAATCCTGACATTATGCTGTTTGATGAACCAACAAGTGCCTTAGATCCAGAAATGGTTATTGAAGTTCTTGAAGTAATGAAAGAGTTGGCTAAAGAGGGCATGACAATGGTTATTGTTACTCATGAAATGGGCTTTTGTAAAACAGTGGCAAATAGAATTATTTTCCTAGAAGATGGCAAAATCGTTGAAGAAAACAATGCTAAAGATTTCTTCAATAACCCAAAAACCGATAGAGCTAAGGTCTTCTTAAGTAAAGTTATGTATTAAAGAGCGAGAGCTCTTTTTTTATTATTGACTTTATAGAATTAAGTAATACAATTAATACAGATAATACAATTGGTACAGGAGGCTTTATGTATGAGTATTGAGACTTTCAACAAACTATTATCTATTCTATTCCTTGTGTGTTATTCATATCAAGTATTATATTTATTTATTCCTTTACTTAAACTAGATAATTTAAAAATAATCGATGATAAACCAAATAGATATGCAATATTGATTGCGGCAAGGAACGAAGAAAAGGTTATTGGCAATTTACTTGATAGTATTAATAAACAAACTTACGATAAAAATTATTACGATATATATGTAGGTGCTGATAATTGCACAGATGATACAGCTTTAGTTGCTAGTAATAAGGGAGCTATCGTCTTTGAGAGATTTAATAATTTAAAGATTGGCAAGGGCTATGTTTTAAATTTCTTATTACGTAATATTAAAAAGATCGATAAAAAATATGATGCCTATATTGTCTTTGATGCAGATAACATCTTAGATCCTAATTATCTTACTGAAATAAATAGAGTATTCAATCAAGGCTATGAGGCGATTACAAGTTATCGTAATTCTAAAAACTATGGTGATAACTGGTTGAGTGCTGGCTATGGCCTATGGTACTTACATGAATCTGCTCATTTAAATGCTTCAAGAATGGCTATTGGTTCTAGTTGTTCAGTAAGTGGCACAGGATTTTTATTCTCACAAAACTTAGTTGATAAGTATTCTGGTTGGAACTTCTATTTACTTACAGAAGATATAGAATTCACTGTCGAAAATATCGTTAATGGCATCAAGATTGGCTATGCTGGCAATGCTATTTTATATGATGAGCAACCCACAAACTTTAAACAATCTTATTATCAAAGGCTTAGATGGTCGAAGGGATATTTACAAGTATTTAAGAAATATGGCTATAAATTATTTAAAGGCATGTTAGATGGTGATTTCTCTTGTTTTGATATGACAATGAACTATGCACCAGCTGCGATTATAAGCGTTATAAGCATCATTATTAATTTATGCTATATTCTTACTCATTTCTTATTAAATAAGTCATATGGCTATTTATTTAATCAATTAGGCACAATGGCTCAAGGAATGTATGGCATGTTGTTTTTAATAAGTCTATTAACTACCATAATGGAATGGAATAATATCTATACTACTTGGTATAAAAAGATATTCTATATCTTTACTTGTCCATTATTCTTGATTACTTATTTGCCAATTACGATAATCGCCTTATTTAAGAAAGTATCTTGGAGGCCTATTAATCATTCAAGACAATTGACACTAGATCAAATAAAAAAATAATATAAAAGCTCCTTCATTTATAATAGCTTTCGTCTATAAAGCTAATAAAGGAAGGAGTTTTTAAAATGGATAATAGTTTCCAAAAAATTATAAAAAAAGAAAAAGTCTCAACCGAGACTTAACTTTTCAAATGGTGGTTCCGGCCAGAATTGAACTGGCGACACAAGGATTTTCAGTCCTTTGCTCTACCAACTGAGCTACAGAACCATTGGTTGCGAGGGAAGGATTTGAACCAACGACCTCCGGGTTATGGGCCCGACGAGCTACCGGACTGCTCTACCTCGCGATGTTGCTTATATATCTTAACAAATTTAAATATATAAGTAAATAACAATTTGAATGGCGGAGGAACTGGGATTCGAACCCAGGCGCCGGTTTCCCGACCTACCGGTTTTCAAGACCGGACCCTTCAGCCACTTGGGTATTCCTCCATATATAGTTTTTTGATTGGTGGACCCTGTAGGACTCGAACCTACGACCACCCGGTTATGAGCCGGAAGCTCTGACCAACTGAGCTAAGGGTCCAAAGTAATTGGTGGCGAGGGTGGGACTCGAACCCACGACCTACCGGGTATGAACCGATTGCTCTAGCCAACTAAGCTACCTAGCCATATAAATAAAAATGGTCGGGATGACAGGATTTGAACCTGCGACAACTTGATCCCAAATCAAGTACTCTACCAAGCTGAGCTACATCCCGATAACGATATCAAATTGGCGCGCCCAGTAGGACTTGAACCCGCAACCTTTTGATCCGTAGTCAAACGCTCTATCCAGTTGAGCTATGGGCGCTTATGTATTTGCGCTTTTATAAGTGGTGGGGATGGAGGGAGTTGAACCCTCACAGTATTGCTACCAAGGGATTTTAAGTCCCTCGCGTCTACCATTCCGCCACATCCCCACTTTGGAGGTTCCTGCCAGATTCGAACCGGCGATCACAGAGTTGCAGTCTATTGCCTTACCACTTGGCTAAGGAACCACTTCATCACTGCGCCTATTTATAATACTAGAATTTTTTTTAAAATGCAACACTAAAATTTGTTAAGTTTAAATTAAACTAGTATAATTTACCTAAGAAAACTATTTTTCTTTTTTAGTTGAGGGCTGATTCATGAAAAAAAATATTAACATTTCAAAAAGTAAGACTGTAAAAAAAGCTAATGTTGCTGAAGTTAATGAAAAGATCACTAAGAAAAAAAGTGATAACAAACAATTAAAAAGTGAAGTTAGTGCTTTAAAGATTCAAAGTAAAGACATTAAACAACTTTCAAACGATAGAATTGAAAAGCTTAAAAATAAGCATCTTTTAAGCAAGGAACAATTACAAAAAGAACAAGACAGTATTAATAGTAAACTCCAACAAGCTAATAAGAAAATTGTTTCTAGTAAGAATAGTTCTGCTAAAAAAATGGCTGTTGTTGATAATAAAAAGAACAAGCTTAAAGAAAAGACTAAGACTAAATATGAAGAAGCTATCGCTTTAAATGAAGCTAATACTCTTAATTTAAAAACTGCTTATGAAAAACAATTAGCTGAATATAAGACTTTAAAGAATCAACAATTCGAAGAATTCAAAGCTAAAGCTAAACAATTAGATAGTGAAAATAACACTCAAATTGAAAAGCTAAAAGATGAGAAACAATCTTTAAGTGATTCTATTTCAACTTTAAAAGATAAATCGGACGCTGAAATTACTACTTTACAAAAACAAGTTAAAGACTTAACTGATTCTAATTATGCTGCTCTTAAAGAAAAGACTGCTGAATTATCTAATGATGAAGATTTTATTGCTAGCCAAGAAGAAGAAAAATATAACGCTTCGAAAGAAGAATTATTAAAGCTAGAGAAAGAATATGATACTTTAAGTTTTAATAAGGAACAATTAATAAAGTCTAATGAAGATTTAAAAAATAATTTAGATTTAGAGTACTCGCAACTTGAGTCTATTTATAATAACGAAATTTCTATATTAAATAACGAAAATAAAAAGATTAAGAATGATTTATTATTAGCTAAACAAGAAGATACTGATTATCGTATTAAAGCTGATGAAGATTATTCTAAAGTTCTAAATGAATTAAATGAATTAACGGCTCTATGCGCTGATAAAGAAAGTGAACAAGTAGCTTCTATTCAAGAAGAATTAAATAATAAGTCAGAAGAATTTAAACAACTATATTCAGAATTTCTCGATGGGCTTGATAAACAATATTTAATTGAAAAAGAAAAGCAAGACAAAGAACTGGAAGTAATTAAACAAAAGATTGAAGTTGAAAAAAGTGAATATCAAAAGCGCAAAATATATTTACTTGATAGATACAATAATCACTATGCCGAAGCTTCTAAGACGATTGAATCATTAAAAAATGACAATAATGAATTAGAAAACAAATACGCAAATTTATCTAAAGAATATAAAGAACGTATTAATGATTTAAAGAATCAATTAGAAAAGATTAATGTTGAGTATTTAAACTGTGTTGAAGCCAAACAAAAAGAATACAATGAAAAAATTGAAGTACTTAAAAAACAGAAGGCTGACGCTATTAAACAAATAAATGATGATAAAGACACAATTAGTCTAAAGATTAATGAAATCAATAAAGAAATTACTGATGTTAAAGCACAAACTGATACTTTTGTTTCTGAATTTAATAGTTCTAAAGAAGCTTTAACAAGTAAACATGAAACAGAAAAAGAAAGAATAATCAAAGACAACAGTAACGTTTCTAGCAAATTAGATGAACTAGTAAATGTTACAATGCTAAAAGCTAAACAAGAAAACGAAAAAATGCTCAATGAGCTTGAAGAAAAGAAGAATTCTTTAACTAAGGCTCATGAAGATAAGTTGACGGAATTAAGATTAGAACTAGAAAACAAATTAAAAGAACTTGAAAATAACTATCAAGAAAACTTATCTAGAGCTAATAAAAATCATGAAGAAAAAATCAATAGTTTGAATTATGACTACAATTTAAAAGTAGCTACTTTAAATGAAAAGAGTGAAAAAGAAAAAGCTGACTTTGAAAAAGAAAAAGCACAAATCAATTATTCAAATATTGAATTTGAAGAAAGCAGTAGTGCTAAGATTTCGAGTTTGCAAAATGAAAGAAGCACAATTTTAAGCAATATCCAAGCTTTAAAAGATAATCTAATCACTAAGCAAAAGCAACACAATGATGCAATGTACGACTTAGATGCTAAAAAGAAACAAGAGCTTGATGGCTTAAAGGAAAACTTTGAAAAGGTTCAGGAAGAATTAAATCAAAACTATCTAGAGGAAAAGAATAAACAAGAAAATATTTATAATGAATTGAAAGTTTCTTTGAGTGAAAAAGAAAATCTTTATAATGAGTTGTTAATTGATTTAGATAATGAGAAAAAAGATAAAGAAGAAGAAATCGCTAAGTTTAATAGCGACTTCGAAAAAGAAAAAGCTGCTTTACTTGATGAATTAGAGGAATCAAAGAAAAAGCTTGAAGCTTCTAAGAATAAACATAATAGTGAGCTAACTTCTTACAAAGAAAAGATTGATGATAAGAAACAAGAAATTGAAAATTATCGCATAGCACTAGATAGTGAGCTAGCTGATTTAAAAGATCAAAATGATTTAAAAATTAGGTCAACTAGAGAAGATTATGAAGATAAGCTATCTTTAACAAAAGCTGATTTAAAGAAAAAAGAAGATGCTTTAAGTAGTGATAATGAAACCTCAATCAACGAACGTTTAAAAGAATTGGAAGAATTAAAGGCACAATGTGCTGGATTAATTGAAGAAACTAAACGTAGAAGAGAAAAGCTAGAAAGCGAATATTCTATTTCTTACAATAGACAAGTAGAACTTACAAGCCGAAGCAAACAAGAACTCAATGATTTGCAAGATGAAAATAATTTAAAGAATTCTGAGTGGGCTATTAGTATACAATCTAAGAAAGAAGAGATTGCTAAAGACATTGAAAATCTTAAATATAATCAAGAAAAGTCTTTATCTGATAAGAAACAAGAATATAAGAATCGTTTAATCACTTTAGACAATAGCAAACAAGAATTAAGCGAAAAATTAGAAGAGCTTGATAAGAAATATAAACAAGCTAATAGTGATTTTAATGAATATAATAAGGAACATGCTGATAAGTTTGAAAGACTAAAGAAGGAAACTACTGATTGTATCTTGAATATTAAGTCACAAATTGAGGTATTAGCTAATAAACAAATTGAATACAGTAGCTTGCATGCTAAGAAGGTTGCTGGTGTTAAAAAAGACTTGGTCAAGGCTTTTGATGAATATGAAGAACTTGTAAAAGTTAAGCCTTTCATGCTTAAGAAAGAGGACGATCAAAAACAAGATGTTATGTTGGCTCTTGCTGAAGAATTCAAGGAAAAGATTGCTGAATTAAATGATACACATAAACTAACAATTGATACTTTAAATGCGTATAAACAAGATAAGCTTGCAAGTATTGCTAAAGAGTTTGAAGAATCAGTTTCTAAGAAAGATGAAGTTGTTTTATCTTATAAGGATGAAATCAAAGAGATTGCTGATAAGTATGATGAATTGATCAGTGCCGAAAAAGATAAACAAGCTGATCTAAGATATAAGATTGATTTAGCAAATAAGGCTTTAAATCAAGGCGAGGATACATTCAGACAAGAAATGGATAATCTTGAAAGCAAGTATGCTTTGGATAAGTCAAAATTAGAAAATCTATATAACGATACTTATACTGAAGTAAAAAATGATTTCTTAAATAATGAAAATGCCGCTAATGGTGAAATCAAAAATATTACTAATAACATTGAAACTTTAAATAAGAAGATTAATGAAATCAATCTAAAGTACGATGTTATTAATGATGAAATTGAAATGAAGAAGTTCGCTATTGTTTCTGTATTTGATAAAAAGATGAAAGAGATTGATGAATACTACAATAATCTAATTCTTGATTCTAGCAACAAACGTAAACAAGTTGATGTTTTAAGTAGCGATGTAGCTAAAGTATTTAAAAAGAGTTAATATGTCTCTACTTACTTTGCTTGAATACGTTGGTACCGTTGCTTTCTCGATATCTGGGGCAATGGTAGCCATTGATAATAAAATGGATATTTTTGGTGTGGTAATGCTAGGACTTACTACTGCAGTGGGCGGAGGAATGCTTAGAGATGTTATTTTAGGCAATAATCCGCCATTGATTTTTAACAGTCCTTTTACAATTGTTTTGGCCATTGGTGTTGCGATTATTTGCTTTTTGCCAAGTATCAGAAAATATATTAAAAAAGCTGATATCACTATACAAATAATGGACGCTATTGGTTTGGCGATATTTACAATAGTAGGTGTAGAAACTTCTATTAGCTACAATAACCTACTTTTATCGATTTTTGTTGGTGCGCTAACAGGAGTTGGTGGAGGCGCTTTAAGAGATATTTTTGCTCACAATGACCTATATATATTTACCAAACATTTCTATGCTTGTGCAGCTATTATTGGTAGTATTGTCTGTTTCTATTTATTTAAGATAAATGATAATTTATCAATACTTACAAGTTTTGTGGTAATTTTTGTTTTAAGACTTTGCGCTATGAAATATAAATGGAACCTACCAAAAGCTAAATAAGTATTATAATAAGGCAAATGAAATATTATGATAGTTTATATTTGGATTTAGAAAAAGATATTGTTATTGACTTTTATTGCGCAAAAAACAACTATTACTACATTCTAAAGACACCTAATCATAAGACGGGAAATCTAATACGTAATTTTGCGGCTATTTGTAAACTTGAATTAAACATGGGTGAAGATGGTCTTTTACAAGTAAAAGGAAGAGTTCCTTGTTTTATCAATGAAGAAAATAAAAGAATTCATATTTTGAAATTCGATAATAAAACGGTTGCGGTAATTAATTCCAAAGGGAAGATATTGCCTAGGGCAATGGTACCTGCCATTTCTAAGACTTTGATGTCACAAACTAAAAAGTGTGATTTATCGGTTAACGATATCTTAGTTAGAACTTATATTGAAGAGGAATATAAGTTTAGGAGTGATGTTCATACACACATGAACGCTAATCTTTATCCTGATGTTTTAATTGCCTTAGGCATTTATCATCAAATAAGATATCCTTATTATTATGTTAAAAAACTTAATTTAAAACTAAGTGATAAACAATACAATAAGCTAGAAAAAGAGAGAGCTAAAGTTGCTTTAAAATATAGCGATACAAATTTAGTAGGAAAATATAAAGATCGTAAGATTGATGATAATACTTTTATTAACTTTGCAGATTTAATATTAAATAATCCGAATGATTCCTTTTATAACATCAATAAAATAAGAGTTTCTTTATCGATTTTAAAAGACGGTCAAGCTGTTTTTACTAATCTAGAAAAACTATATTTGTATCGTTATGTCTTCGCTAAAGGAATAGAAACAAATAAAAAGATCGCTTTAAGAAACATTGATAAAATAGGCGATAAAGATGTTTTAAACTACTTAAACAAAATGCTAGAAGATAGTAAAAACAAAGACTATAAAGACAATAATTTATTCGAGGATAAACTATTATGGATTGGTAGAATGTATAAAAATCTCGGTATAGATTATGTAGAGATTTCTGATACAACTCTAGTTAAAGATAATGAAGATCCGATTAAAGAACTGAAGAGTTTTCATAAAATATTACCGCTAGTATATAAAGAAACAGGCGTTAAGATACGTTTCTTGTGTGCTCTAAGGCGTATACCTTTAACTATTGTTAAGGATAAATCCACCGACAATAACTATCTTAGAAATAATCTAGATGTTTTAAAAGCGGTTTGTAAAGACCCTTATGTTGTGGGAAGTGATTTTGTTGGTGAAGAAATAAACGATATTGGTGAACTAGAACCAGTAATTAAAGAAATTGTTAGTTATTGTAAGAATGATCCTTATTTCACTATCAGAATACATGCTGGTGAAAATGACTCTTTAAAAGATAATGTCTCTAGAGCGATTGATATTGTAGAAAGATCTTTAAGCGATAATCAAAAGATGCCAAGAGTTAGAATTGGACATGGTATTTATACTTCTAATTTAAAGAGTAAAAAGGGCAAGCAATTAATCAAGAAACTCAAAGATAATAATGTGGTCTTAGAATTTCAATTAACTTCTAATGTACGTTTAAATAATTTAACCATCTTAAATAATCATCCAATAAAAGAATATTTGGCGAATGGTGTAAAAGCGGTTCAAGGTTCTGATGGTTGCGGTATATATGGAACTAATTCTCTTGATGAAGAATTGGCTTTAGTTTCGCTTTTAAAGTTATCTAATAATGATTTAGCTCTAATGAAAGAAAGCGAAAAAGAAATTATTTTAAATGCTGATAAATCTTTTAAACGAAAAGAAAAATTATTCAATCCTGATAATGAAGATATAGGTGTTTATATTAAAAGATTAATTGAAGAAAATAAGAAGAAAAACTTAGAATTAACTTTTAAAAAAGATAACATTTATTTATCTAATGAAGTATTTAAAGACAAGTTAAAACCGCTGCCTTTGGACAAGATTCCAATTGTGGTGGCTGGTGGCAGTTTTAATCAAGATAATCGCAACATTAAATTATCTTCTTTTGAAATTAGGATGTTAGATAAATTATTATATAGTTTAAATCCTAAGAAATATTTCTTTGTGATAGGACATAAACTATGTGCCTATGAAAAATATATTTATGATAATCGCAAGGATTTTGAAATATATTGCATAGTTCCTTATTCTGTAAATGAAAAAGAAAAGAAAAAAATTGAAAATATAAATATTAATTGTTTGGTTTCAATTGAGAATTTAGGCATGGGCATTTATAAGTCTTTTAACTATGAAATCTTCGAAAGAAGACCTTCGGTAGTAATTGGTATTGATGGCAATTCGGCTTGCGCAAATCTAATACAAGAAGCTAAAAATGGTAAGAGCAAAGCTTTAATTTATGTTTCGGAATCTAGCGAAATTTTAAAAGAAAAAGCTATGTCACTAATTGGCTATGTAAGCATTTATAATAATGATAGGGATATTGATAAGATGATTAAAGAAATAAAAAAGAAAGGACGGGCGAATGGCTGAATTTAAAAATTTAAATAATTTAAAAGTTAAATATTGCGATGGCGATATCACAAAGGGTTGTTTAGTTTTGGAAGGTGGCGCATTTAGAGGCATTTATACAGCTGGTGTGCTTGATTATTTTATGGAAAATAATCTTAACTTAGAAGTATGCTATGGCGTCTCAGCGGGCGCTCTAACAGCTACAAACTATATCGCTGGTGCATTTGGCAGGAGCGCTTTATTAATTCTAGAATTTAGAAATGATAAAAGATATGTTGGGCTACAAGCACTTAAAGAATCTGGTAGTTTAGTTGGCTTTAATTTTATGTTTGATGATTTGCCTAAGATTTATCCACTAAATGAAGAAAGAGTATTTAGAAACGATAGAACATTAAATATTGTTGCCACAAATGTAAGAACTGGCAAAGCTGAATATTTTACTAATCATACCGATAGAGAAACATTCTATAAAGCAATTAGAGCTAGTGCAAGCATACCTATTATTTCTAAGATGGTTGAAATAAATGGTGAAGAATACCTAGATGGAGGTATCGCAACCAAGATTCCGATTAGAAAAGCGTTAGAAGATAATAATGAAAAGATTATCTTTATTGGTACAAGAGATTCATCTTATAGAAGAAAGCCAAACACAAGTGAAGTAGATATCGCTAAAGTCACTTATAGCAAGTATCCAGAATTTGTCGAAACATTTGAGAAGGCTAATTCAAACTATAATGATGATTGCGATCTAATTGATTCTTTAGTTCTTCAAAAGAAGATATATCGTATTACACCTAGTAGACCTGTAGATATAAGTAGACTAGAAAAAGATTTAGATAAACTAAGCGATTTATATTATTTAGGATACTTTGATGCGATGAGCCATTTTGATGAAATAAAAGAATATCTAAATAGTTAATAAAAAAATAAGAAGTTTTAAACTTCTTATTTTTATTACATTATTTAAGTTTTTCTTGTTTATCAGCTTTTCCAATATAGAAGAAACCAAGGATGAAGAATATCGCGAGCAATCCTACCGCAACATTTATAGATTTAATTTGAACTCCGAATATTGTGAAGATACCATTTGTCTTGATGCCGATCTTTTTAACCACAAAGATTACAAATGATCCTAAAAATGAAGCGCCCTTTGCAAATATATCATAGATGCCAAAGTATTCGCCGCTGTTTTGTGATGGAATAATCTTAGCATAATAAGATCTTGATAAAGATTGAATAGAACCTTGGAAACAGCCTACGCCAAAGGCCATAATAGCAAATTGCCAAATATTTTTAAGCGTTAAAGCGTATATACAAACAATTGCGTAACCAACGATACATATTTTAATTAAAGAAACAGTATCGTGATTCTTAGATAACTTGGCAAAGACAAGCGAACCGCCAAAGGCTACAACTTGGGTCAACAGTAAGAATACTACTTGTCCGACTGTATCTAATCCTAAGTCTGTTCCTAGGTTTATGCAGTTATCAATAATTGTTCCTACACCATCAATATATAAGAAGAAGGCAACAAGGAAGTAGAATACTTTCTTATCTTTAGACGCAATCTTTTTAAGTGTATTGCCGATTTGGACAAAGGCTTTTTTGATGTCTCCTCTTTCTTCATCTACATAATTGATTTGTTTATAGTTTTTAAGAAGAGGCTTACTTACGATATACCACCATACAGCTGTTGAAACAAAGCCGATGATTCTACCGATTCTTGGCGAAAATAACATTAAGTTATCTGACACGCCACCACTTAAACAATAAGCAGCTAAAGCGATAATGAAGGGAATACAAGAACCAAGATAGCCCCATGCATAACCATAAGAAGATACTTCATCGCCTCTTTCATCACTTGTTATATCAGTCAACATTGAATCATAGAAAGTAAGTGAAGCTTGATAGGCGATACGTGTAATGACATATACCCCCAAGAAAATATACCAGGTAGTCGCAAAACCATTTAAGATACAAGCTACTACACCAATGGCGATAGCGGTTTGAAACACAATCTTCTTAGTGTCCTTATGGTCAGCTATAACACCACATATTGGTCCGATAATTGCGACAATTATTGTGACAATTGAAGTAGCAAGTGCCCAATATGCCGTGGCATTATCACTTGATATTTGGCCAACTCCTGTTCCAATAGCCGTCTCTTTAAACCAAATTGGAATAAGCGAACACGCCAACATTGTATAGGCTGAATTGCCTACATCATAAAGTACCCAAGCGAATTCTTTTTCATTTAGGCCCCTAAAAGCTTTTAGATTGTTTAATTTTTTAAATAATTTCCCCATAAATTAATCCTGCAATTCTTTTACTTCATATTTCTTTTCGTCTTCTAAACTAAGTACTGGTATTTCCTTATAATTCTCTTTATATGAGAAATTATAATCAAAATAGACAGATAGTTTTTCGTTTTTTTCTAAATAATCATAGACATTTAAAGCTAGCGAAGGATAATGTTCTATTGCCTTATCAAAGTATTTATCTAATCTTAAATTAGAATCCTTACATACTTCCTCATCCTTATCAGTGATCAATAAGTCTTTGAAGTCTTTAGCGCCAACAGCATCCATTCCCTTAGATAAGATAAAACGTTTTACCTTGTTCCAATCATGAAGTATGAATAAATACTTTTTTTGATCTCTTAAAGTCTTATAAACATCTTCTTTAGATACATTATCAAATAGTTCTGATATATCTTTAGCCATTCTTTTATCTGGTTTAAAAGAAAAAGTCCTTGAATTTAGAACAGGATTTAATCCATCTTTCAGCATTAGATAGCGATCGAATTGTGATTCTATCTTATTGTGACTAGCACTAGATTTTTCATCTTTTATTTCGATATAACCATGACAATATGAATCAAGCGTAAAATGGCAAGTAAACCCTAATATATATGCTAGTTTTGCGTCCTTATCGTTTTTATTTTTTAGATAGTTTAGTTTGAACATTGCTAGAATATCTTTATAGCTTGTGTTATGCATTTCTTCGCCCATATCATTTATTTTGTTGTGTTTAAGACAATTGTAATAGAAGAAAATGTCTGGGCCATGTACACCATAATCGAATATCGCACGATTATTATTTATGATTGTTTGTAAATTATCAGGTAAAGTTTCAATACACTTATTGCCAAAACGCCAATGTGCATAGGTAGTAGGCATAATGGATCCTCCTTAGTTACTTATAATTTTATAAAAATTATTAATCTTTTAAAAGTAAGGTATTAGTAAAATTTTAGGCAAATTATCTTATTTATCCTAATTTATCAAATAATTTTTTATTAAAAAATTAAATTTAGTAAAATATCATGTGTGTGTTTGGAGGATTATTATGGCATACGGAGACAGAAAAGACGGAAGACTTTTAAGAGAATTGGATTCTTTACATTTTGTGACAGGTGTTATTTATCCAAATCGTTGTGATAATGAAGCGTTTATTTCAGAAACTATTGATTTAACTAATATAAACGAATATTTAAAAAAGAAAAACTATGAAGGAATAGAATACAAATACAACTTATTTCAAATCATCGTTACTGCGATGTTAAAGGTTATTACTACTAGATCTAAATTAAATAGATTTATTGTCAACGGCAATTTCTATCAAAGAAACGAAGTGAGTTGTTCGTTTGTTATTAAGAAAGAATTCGCTGATGGTGGGGCAGAGGCTCTTGCGGTAATTCATGCGAAAGATGATGATAATATCAATACAATTCATGATCAAATATATAGTCAAATAAAATCAGGCAGAAGCGAAAAGAAAGATGCTTCAACTGAAGGAATGGATTTCTTTAATAAAATTCCTAGATTTGTTTCAAAGGGTGCTTTGCACTTTGTGATGTGGCTTGATAAACATGGTTGGGTACCATCGTCTTTAATTGAAACAGATCCATATTATACAAGTTGTGTATTGTCTAACTTAGGATCAGTGAAAATGAAGAGCGGTTACCATCATTTGACTAATTGGGGCACATGTTCAATCATGCTTTTGATAGGCCAAAAGAAGAAAAGACCATTCTATGATGATGATGGAAATGTTAGAATGGTAGAGTCAGTTGACTTAGGCTTAACTATTGATGAAAGACTAGCTGATGGCTATTATTATTCAAAGACTATTCAACTGTTAAAACATTTATTAGAAAATCCAGAACTACTTGAGGAAGATTTAAATAAAAAAGTAGAATTCTAAAAACAGGAGAGAAATATGAGCGAAATCACTGCCAAGACACCTTGGAAAGATCATTTAGGAGATGTTCCTTTTACTCTTGATTACTTTGATGGAACAATGTATGAAAAAGTAGAAGAAATAGCTAAGAAATATCCTAATTATATTGCCTTTGACTTTATGGGCAAACCTACTACTTATAGAGAACTTACAAGAAACGTAGAACTATGTGCTAAGTCTTTATCAATGCTTGGCATAAGAGAAAACGATAAAGTCACAATCGCAATGCCGAATTGTCCACAAGCAATCTATATGTTTTATGCGGTAAACTTAATTGGTGCCATTTCTAACATGGTTCATCCATTAAGCTCGGAAAAAGAACTTGAATTCTATATCAATGAATCTGAAAGTGCTACAGTTGTAACGCTTGACCAGTTTTATCATAAGTTTGAAGCAATTAGAGCTAATACTTGTGCTAAAAACATTATTATCGCAAGAATTAAAGATGCCCTAAGCCAACCAATTAGATGGGGCTATATGTTAACCGAAGGCAGAAAGATTGAAAAAATTCCTGATGATGCACCAGTTATCTTTTGGGAAGATTTCTTAAAGTTTGGCAAGACTAGATTCTTTGACATAAAAGTAAAAAGAAAAGGTGATGACCCAGCTACTATCTTATATTCCGGCGGTACAACCGGCACTACTAAGGGCATATTGTTAACTAATAAAAACTTTAACGCTTTAGCTGCCCAAATTATTGCGACAAATCCAATGTTTAGACCTGGTGATAAGATGCTTAGTGCTATGCCTTTATTCCATGGCTTTGGACTTGGCGTATGTATTCATTCAATGCTGGCGTCAGGTGGCAGATGCATTTTAGTACCTAGATTTACGCCAGAAAGCTATGCTAAGTTAATTACTAAATATAGATGTAACTTTATTGCGGGTGTTCCTACTTTATATGAAGCACTACTTAGACTTCCTAAGTTTGATAAGGCTGATTTATCAAGTTTAAAAGGAGTCTTCTCAGGTGGCGACTCTTTATCAATTGAACTAAAAAAGAAACTAGATAAGTTCTTATATGATCATAAGGCTGTTATTCAAGTAAGGGAAGGGTATGGTACAACAGAGACAGTTACTGCATGTTGTCTAACTCCTAGTCATATGCATAAAGAAGGTTCTATTGGCTTACCATTCCCTGATACTTATATCAAGATTGTAAAACCTGGTACAGATGAAGAGCTTCCTTATGGACAAGAAGGTGAAATTCTTCTTTCTGGCCCAACAGTTATGAAAGAATATATCAAGCATCCTGAAGAAACCGCTCAAACTTTAAGAAAACATAAAGATGGTTTAACTTGGGTTTATACAGGTGATTTAGGTGTTATGGATGATGAAGGCTTTGTCTTCTTTAAAGGTAGAAGCAAGCGTATGATTATTACATCTGGCTACAATGTATATCCAGCGCAACTTGAAAACATTATTGATTCATGTGATATTGTTTCAATGTCTTGTGTAATTGGTGTTCCAGATCCATATCGTATGCAAAAGGTAAAAGCGTTCATTGTTCTTAAAAATGGTGTTCCTGCAAATGAACAATCAAAGGATACAATCAAAGCATATTGTGAGAAACATATCGCAAAATACGCTATGCCTAGAGAGTTTGAATTTAGACCTGAACTTCCTAAGACTTTGGTTGGTAAGGTAGCTTATCGTAAACTAGAAGAGGAAGAAGCTAGTAAACATATAGACAATAATTAGTGGTGAAAACCACTTTTTATTTTGGTACAATCTAAAACATGATTAAAGTAATATTTTTTGATATTGATGGAACTCTTGTTCCGATTGGTACAAAGCACATAACAAAAAGTAATATTGAAGCAATTAATAAACTTCAAGAAAAAGGCGTTAAATGTGTTTTGTGTACAGGTAGAGATATAAGAGACGTCGGAAGAAATAACGATGTATTAGAGAAGATTAAACCGGATGGCATTATTGCCTCCACTGGCCAATATTGTGTCGATGAAAGTGGCAAACCTTTTTATATAAAACAATTAGATAATAATCAAAGTAAAGAACTATTGGATTTATTTTATGCAAAGAAATATTCTATTTGTTTAAAAACAGAAAATGATACTTATTTAAATTATCTAAGTCCCTTGGCAAAAGATATGTATGAAAGACTTGGTGTTAAACCTTGGCCTGTTAAAGAATATAAAGGCGAGAAGTTATTCTCGGGACTTTTATATTCCAAACTTGATGAAAGAAGAGAAGTAGAAAATAATTTAAAGACTTTAAAGCTTACTTCTTGGGCTTCTATTTCAACCGATATTATTCCTATCGATGGTGGCAAAACAAAAGGTATAGAAAAATATTTAGAAAAAGAAAATATTAATATTTCTGAAACTATGGCTTTTGGTGATAGTGAAAATGATATTGATATGCTGGAGTATGTAAAGATTGGCGTAGCTATGGGCAACGGCAATAACAGCACCAAACAAAAGTCTGATTATGTAACAGACGATTGCGATAAAGATGGCATATATAAGGCTTTAAAACACTTTGAAATTCTTTAAATCAAAATAATATAATGTAAATAGAGGATTTACTTATGAATAAACAAGAATTCAATTTTCCATCAAGTGATGGCGTAACTACTATTCGTGGTGTAGTTTATATTCCTGATGGCGATATTAAGGCAATACTACAAATATCTCATGGCATGGTAGAATTTATTGATCGCTATGATGATTTTGCCAAATATCTTACTAATAAAGGAATACTAGTTGCTGGTAATGATCATTTAGGACATGGTGGCTCTGTTACAAGTGAAGACAATTGGGGCTATTTTCATGAAGATGAAGGCTATAAAAAAGTCTTAGAAGACTTGCATACTGTAACCAAAATTACCAAAGAAAAATATCCAAACAAGCCTTATTTCTTACTAGGACATTCAATGGGTTCTTTCTATGCTAGAAGATATTTATTTACTTATGGTGAAGAGCTTGATGGTGCCGTTATTATGGGAAGTGCTTGGCAAGAAAAGATTACAGTTAAAACTGGTAAGTTTTTGTGCAAGGTAATAAGTGCCTTTAAAGGTTCTAAGTATCGTAGTAAGTTTATAAATAATATGGCGCTTGGCCCCTACAATAAAAAGTGGGAACCATCTAAAACACATAATGATTGGCTAACTAAAGATGAAAAGATTGTGAAATGGTATTCAAATGAACCAAAGTGTTCATTCATCTTTACGCTTAATGGCTTCTATAATTTATTCAGTGTATTAGATGATGTATGTGATAAAAACAATATCGCTAAAGTAAGAAAAGATTTGCCTGTACTATTCATGGCTGGTCAAGATGATCCGGTTGGAAATTATGGTAAAGGTGTTACTAAGGTATATAACACATTTAAAGAAGTCGGTATCAAAGATGTTTCTATTAAGCTATATCCTAATGATAGACATGAAATATTAAACGAAACTGATAAAGATGTAGTTTATGAAGACTTATATAATTTTATTGATAAACACATTTAAAAAGAAGATTACTCTTCTTTTTAAATACTAGAAACATCAATTTCTTTTACAGGCTTAAATCCACCGGTTTTGGTAAAGCTCATGTTTTCTTTAAATCTTGCGCAGAAATCGCTTGGATCAATTAATTCAAAGTTAATATTATTAAAGCCATCCCTCATATAAAGAATAGACATGATAGTTGTTTGTTCATTATTACCAGTAGAAGAATCAAACATTTCTTCTTCGGCATTTACCAAGACAAAGTCGACAGGCAATAAAGAGAACACTTCTCTAGCAATTCTAATTGAACAAGAACATACATAGTCTTGAGCTAAATCGTTATAAGCCGAGCCCTTTAGTTGAAAATCGCTAACAGAACCATTTTCGTTTTGTTTAAAACCAATTGATGGAACAACGTCTTTTATCTTAACTTCAAATCTAGCTGACAAAATATCTTTATCACTAACACCAAATTCAAAGTCACTGCCATAGGCTGATATGTCGTTTAATGATGAATACTTTTGCATAACTTCTAAATATGAGTCGACATCTTTATTTAAAATGTTTTTAGCCAATGTAATGTCGTTTTGCCACTTTACTTTATCATTATCACTGATGTTGCTTGGGACACTAGCTAGAGCCAAAGACTTCCAATCAACACTCTTTGTACAACTTACATGTAACGTTTTAATTTGTTTGATATAAGCGTTGTAGTCATTTAGTTTTTGAATATCATCACTATTATTTGTAACAGGAGCTACGCCACCTGTGTTTCTAGTTAGACTATCACCGCTAGCCTTTTTAGTTACCTTAGTTTCAACTTTTCCTTCCTTTTTATTTCCGCCAAATAGGCTACTTAATCCGCCAAAAGTATCAAAGCTTTTACGATATGATATACCAGTTCCAGGTAAGCCGACCGAAGCGGTTGACTTACCTTTGGAATTAATTGTGTAATGCATACCTTTTTTGCCGGCGGTTAAAGAAACACCACTTTTAGATACGTTTAGTCTTAAACCATTTGCGATCTTTATACTTTTTCTAAATACTAATCCCATAACATTTTTCTCCTGTATTTAGGATAACACAAGTAATCAAGTATAATAGTTCAAAAAGGAGAGCACTTTATGAATTTTGAGCATATTAAAGAATCATACGAATACTTAAAACAATACGAGCCTGAAATTGGTATTATTTTAGGATCAGGACTAGGTGAAGTAGTTAACGCGCTAAGCGATAAAGTTGTTATTAACTACAAAGACATTCCTCATTTCCCTACATCTAGTGTTGTGGGACATGAGGGCAATCTAGTATTTGGCAAAGTAAATAATCTAAATGTCGTGATTATGCAAGGAAGATGCCACTATTATGAAGGAAGAGGCTTTGATCCGGTTGTTTATCCTCTATATGTATTAAAACTATTAGGTGTTAAAAAGTTAATTATCACTAATGCGTGTGGTGGCATAAATGAATCCTTTAAACCAGGCGATTTAATGGTTATTACGGATTTTATTAATTTACTTGGTATTAATCCACTAATTGGTGACAACAATGAGGAATTTGGGCCAAGATTTCCTGATATGTCTGAACCATATAATAAAGAACTCATAAACAAATTAAAACAAGTAAGTGATGGAAATTTAAAAGAAGGGGTCTATGCTTACTTTAATGGACCAACTTATGAAACAGCTGCTGAAATTAGAGCTTTTAAAGTAATGGGCGCCGACGCTGTTGGTATGTCTACGATTCCTGAAACCATTATAGGCAATTACTTAGGAATGAAAGTGCTAGGTATTTCTTGTATCACCAATATGGCGACTGGTATCGCAAAAGAAAAGCACTCCCATAAGGAAGTGCTTGAAGTAGCTAATAAATCAAGTGATAAATTAGCTAAGCTTATTAAAGATTTCTTATTTGTTTGCTAGAGCCTTTAACATTAAATCAGAAATACGTTTTGTGAATAATAGCGGATCTTCAATTTGAAGTCCTGCAATCAATAATGATTGATCATATAACAAATTTGCGTATTCAGAAATATTCTTATCACTTTCATAAACTTTAGCTAAAGCCTTGAATAGTTCATGATCAGGATTGATTTCTAATATCTTATTAGCCTTAACACTTCCTTGATTCATAGCGTTCAAGGTTTTTTCCATGCCGAATGAGATGCCATCATCTGAAACAAGACAAGCAGGAGAAGAAGTAAGTCTAGTAGATAATTTAACATCACTTACTTTATCTTTTAAATCATTTTTAATAGTTTCAAGTAAGTCTTTATTATCGTCGGTTTTCTTAGCAACTTCATCTTTTTCTTCTTGGCTATCTAAATCTAAATCACCCTTTAATAATGATTTGAATGGTTTATCATTATAGCTATTTACGATACTAGCCATAAATTCATCAACATTATCAGTAAAGTATAATACTTCATAACCCTTAGACAATACTTTTTCTAGTTGAGGAAGTTCTTTAATGGCTTCAATAGAATCACCAGTAGCGTAGTAGATGTCCTTTTGGTCTTCTTTCATACGCTCTACATATTCTTTTAAGGTAGTATACTTATCATCCTTACTAGACTTAAAGATTAATAAATCAATAAGCTCGTCTTTGTTCATGCCATAGTTGTCATATGTACCATATTTAAGTTGAGTACCAAATTGTTCAAAGAACTTTTCATAAGTTTCTCTTTCACTTTCTAGCATCTTAACTAAAGCTGACTTAATCTTTTTATCAATTGATTTCTTTAAAGCACTCATTTGATAATTTTCTTGTAAAATTTCTCTTGAAATATTTAAAGATAAATCATCGCTATCAATAACACCTCTTACAAATCTGAAGTAATCACTAACAAGTTCCTTAGCTTCATCTTTGATAAAGACACCCTTAGAATATAGTTTTAATCCTACTTTATAGTCCGAAGAATAATAATTAAATGGTCTTACACTTGGAATATATAGTAAAGCACTATAAGAAGTATTACCCTCCACTTTGTAATGAAGAGTCTTTAAAGGCTTTTCAAAATCATAGTAAGTCATTGAATAAAATTCATTGTAGTCTTCTTCTTTGATATCTTTCTTTGGCTTTTTCCAAATTGGTGTCATTGAGTTGATAGTCTTTTCTTCAACTTCGGTTTTATCTTCCTTGGTTACTTCAACATCCATGACAATAGGGTATCTAATGAAATCAGAATACTTCTTAATTAACATTTGTAGATTATTAGAATCTAGATAATCATCATATTTCTTTTCTTTAGTATTCTCTTTTACATATAAAGTAATTACAGTACCTACATCAGACTTCTTAGAAGCTTTTACTTCATAGCCATCCATAGTACCAATCCATGTATAAGCTTTTTCTTCACCAACTTTTAAAGAATCAACTTCAATCTTATCAGCTACCATAAAAGCGCTATAGAAACCAACACCAAATTGACCAATGATATCTACTTTTTCTTTTTCATCCAGGTTCTCTTTGAATTCTAATGAACCTGATTTAGCGATAGTACCTAGATTATTTTCTAGATCTTCTTTAGACATACCAATACCATTATCACTGATAGTAATAGTTCTAGCTTTCTTATCACAACTTACCTTAATCTTTAAATCATCGCAAGCTACACTAGTGTCGGTTAAAGATAAATAATATCTTTTATCAATCGCATCAGATGCGTTAGAAATGATTTCTCTTAAGAAAATGTCTGTATTTGTATAGATGGAATTAGCCATCAAATCTAGTAGTCTTTTAGACTCTGTTTTAAATTGTTTAACTGCCATATATTACTCCTTTAGCACTCATATATCTTGAGTGCTAATATATTTATAACATTATTAAATAAATAATTCAATTTATAGAGTGATAATGTATTGCCAATTATTCCTTATCTTTAAACAAGAACAATAAAATAAGAATGAAGATTAATTTAACACAGCAAATTATAATTGATTGTTTAATCTCTATATTAAATAAGGGATTTAATATAAAACCTTGTAAAGTGCCAATGATAAAAGGAAGAATATTAAGTAATTTGTTTTTAGTAGATAATAGTGCCAAAACAATAATTACAATATTAATTGCTAAATCAATTAAACAAAATAACACTGGTAATTTAAACATGATGTTTATTAACAAAAGCACCAGCAGCAAAAAAGCACATAATTGTTTTTCTTTATAAGTTGTGTTCATTTTAGTCTCCATATTTATTTAACCATCTTCTCAATTCTGTTTTAGGATTATTCCAATCTTTTATATTCAATGTGTGTTTAATTTTATTATTTTCAATTATATAAAAAGTTGGAACATATTGTAATGTGTCAAAGTATAGTTTAATTTTTTTTAAATCATCTTCGCTAAAGCTGTCGGTTATAACATATTTGTAAATAGTTAAATTATTGTTGGATTTGATTTCTTGCTCAAATTGTTTAAGAATGGCGCAGTTTGGACATGAATCACTAGATATTTCAAAAATTGTTTTAGAATTCTTATTGATAATTTCGCCAATATCATCAATCGAAGATAAGTAAACATAATTAACTTTGCTTGAACATCCGCAAATTACAAGTAATATTAACAATATACTAATTTTTTTAAATAAACAATAATTCATTGTTATAATTAGGCATTTTTTCTACACATTGCCCCTTCATACGAATGCATAGGATAGACGTTACAATCGATAAAAACAGATCCTTTATAGTTTTGATTTAATAGTTTTGTTACGGCTTGAGCAACCCACCACTCACCATTTTGGCCTGTAACCGCTGTTACAACTCCATTAATAACTATAGCTGTCAAAGTTCCAAGTATCTGAGTTCCTAAATAGATTATTACTTTTTTTAAATCTGGAGTAGACCTTGCTGATAATTCTAGTTGATCGACTTTTACTATATTGTTATTCTCATCAACCATATAAATAAATGTTTCGCCTTTGGCGGGGCTGTTAACTCCTGTTTCGTATTCAAGTTGTTTAATACTTTCTTCAGTAAATACGATTTTTTCGCTTTCTTCATCATCTTCCGCAAATGCGTTTTTTACAAATGATGACGATACAAGAGTTAATAAAATAAGTAGTGTTGTAAATAATTTTTTCATAGATATAATTCTCCTTTTCATAGCCTATTTATATCAATCTATGTAAATAAATAGAATGGGTTTGGACTATAAGGCAGTTTTTATGGCCTAAAATGTAGCCTTTGAAGTCTTACTTATGAAATAATAATGATGTGAAAATACTGATATTGGAAGATGAAAGATATTTTACAAATAAAATCATTGAAATAGTAAATTATTGTTTGCCTAATGCAGAAATATTTGCTTGTTCAAATATTAATGATGTCAAAAAAGATAATTATGATCTTGGCCTTATTGATATTAAACTAAACGATGGTAATGGCTTAGAATTTGTAAGAGATAATACAGAAATATTTGATAGTGTTATTTATATTACGTCATTGATCGAAAATATCTATGATGCTTTTGGAAAAAATGTGATAGGTTTTATTAACAAAGACACTATAGAAACGGACTTGCCAATAAAGCTTAGAAGCATTGTTGATGGATTTGTGCAAGATAATAAGATATTTATATCAACAAATTTAGGACTTGTAAGCTTAAATAAAAATGATATTATGTTTATTCAAATTGAAAATAGAAAACTCATTGTATATGCAACCAATAATGTCTATAGTTTAAAGAGGCAGAGTATTAAAGAATTTTATGATAATTTAAATGATAATTTTGTTTTCATAAATCAATCCACGATTATAAATCTAGATTTTGTTAGTTCTTGGAAAAAAGAAGAAATCGAAATTAATAATAAATATAAAGTATATGCTAGTAGAAAATATTCAAAAGATGCGCTTGCTATATTCATGAAAAGGGTTGTATTATGATTGAATTTTTATTATGTGCCATTAATTGCATTTCGTATTTTATTTTTTTCTATGTGGCTTTTGATAAACTGAGATATGACAAAACCGTATCTATATTAATAACATTGCTAGAAACAATAGTTTGCTATTTCATTACTGTTTTAATGAAAGATTATTACAGCATGAATCAATTGTTAACGGATTTCTTTTCTATAATTTCTACGATCATATTTAACGGTTTATTATTTGGCGATAAAAAAAGAACAACTATTTGTTGCCTATTTTTGAATTCTTTATCATTTGCATTTTTATCAATTATTACTGTTATTATGTTCTCTTTTATTAAAGAACCAATTTCTAATTATTCTATTTTGACTTTGTATAATTTTGTTTGTTTATTTGTGCTGTATGCTTTAGCAAACTTTATTAAGGGTAAGACCTCATTGTTGACTGAAGCCTTTTTAGATGACTATATTGTCGCCTTATTTTTTCCAACTATGCTACAGTACTTAATTTATGATTTATATATCTTGTATAACTTAAAAATTTATATTTATTTACTTAGCGTAACTATTTTCTCTAATATTTCTCTGTTTATTTTACTGTATAAGAAGGTAATTGAAAAACAGAGAAGACAAAATGAGAAAATGCTGGGGAATTTATTAGATGAATCATTTAAACAATATAATCAACTTGTGGAAAGCGAAAAACAAGTTAGGAATTTAAGACATGATTTAAAAAATCATTTATTAATAATTGAAATGCTTAATAGAAATGATGATAAAGACGAATTATCGAATTATTTAAATCAAATTATTGAAACATTAGAATATGATAATACAAAGATTTATTGTTTAAACATATATGTTAATGCGCTTATTAATAGTAAGGTAAACTGCAATAAAAATATTAATTTTAGTATAAAAATTAATGATGATTTCTTTGAAAACTTTAAAGATAGCGATATTTGCTCATTGATTTCTAATCTACTTGATAACGCAATTTACGAGCTTAACACTAATCCGTGTCTAAAACAAGAAATAGAACT
The DNA here is from genome assembly GCA_963619285.1 of Oscillospiraceae bacterium. Taxonomy (GTDB): domain Bacteria; phylum Bacillota_I; class Bacilli_A; order Erysipelotrichales; family Erysipelotrichaceae; genus Colivicinus. The sequence goes on from CAVEWG010000021.1 coordinate 29,815, forward strand.
ATCTATGGCAAAAGATGGCAACTTCAAAAGAATTTATTGTTCAAATGAGATTAAAAATATCAAAGACTTAAAAACAAATAAGTCAAATAAAGAAGAACATGGCTTCGGTATGAATATTATAAAAGGTATAGTTGATAAGTATAATGGAGAAATAATGATTGAACAAAATAATAAATTTGAAGTATTTATATTATTTTGTTTCAAATAAACAGGACTTAGCGAATTGCTAAGTCCTGTTTGATTAGTGTGTCGAGCATGATACACATCTAGTATGGAAAACCCATACCACAGGTAT
>CAVEWG010000022.1:0-28465 GCA_963619285.1 Oscillospiraceae bacterium
ATTCTCTTGTGAAAAATTTTCTTCCGTTACTGGATCATCAACTTCAATACTTTCGCTATTATGCGTGTTACAACCGGTAAGCAAGAAACACATAATTAAAGAAATAATAAGCAATTTATTCTTCATAAAAAGTTGCCTCATAATTGTTGAACACTAGGGCGAATAATAATTTCATTTATTCCAGTATCTTCTGGCATATTTATCGCAAACGCAATACTTTCCGCAACAGACTTTGGAGAAATAGCAAGCTCATCATATGCCTTTTGCATACCATCACGTCCTTGCTTAGTAGTTAATGATTGCGGTAATTCCGTCGCAATCATTCCAGGAGCTAACATAGTTACACGAATTCCTGATTTGCCAAAAGCTTCTTCTTCACGAAGAGTTTCGCTAATTGCCCTAACTCCAAATTTAGTAGCTGCATAAATACCACAAGTTAACCCCGTTTGATGAGAAGAAAGAGAGCCAATGTTGATGATATGGCCACTTTTTTGTTTACGCATAATGTTTAGACATGCATGTATTCCATAAAGGACACCTTTTAAATTTATATCTATACATTTATCCCAATCTTCAACTTTATCTTCAGATAATAAAGATAATGGCATAATGCCTGCATTGTTAATCCATACATCAATTTTTCCATATGTCTCTATAGCTTTATTAGCTAATGATTCTTGATCAATAATATTTGTAACATCTACAAGTTGATATATCGCTTGACCACCTTCAGCATTAATTTCAGATACTATTTGTTTTAATTTGTTTTCACGTCTTGCTGCTAAAACAACCTTGTTTCCTTGTTTAGCAAGAAGACGTGCTGTCGCTTCGCCAATTCCACTAGATGCTCCTGTAATAACCACAACTTTAGATTCATTCATTTATAATACCTCCTCAAGAATACTCAATCGCATTGTTGACTAATCTTTAAAACAACTGTAACATTAACCTTAAGGTTAAGGTCAATAGATAATTAGGAGAATTTTATATGTCATATACAATCAAACAAGCTGCCGAAATAATGAATGTAACACCAACAACACTACGCTACTATGATAAACAAGGACTGCTTCCTTATATGGAAAGAAAAGAATCTGGTTATCGTATTTTTTCTGATGATGATATAGCTATGCTACGTGTTATTGAATGCCTTAAAAAATCAGGTATGCCAATCAAAGACATATGCCAATTTTCTAAATGGGTACAAATGGGTGATGATTCTTTAAATGAACGCTATGAGATGTTTTTAGAAAGAAAACGTATCGTTGAAGCTCAAATGGCTGAATTGCAGGAAACTTTAGATTTTATCAATCATAAATGCTGGTACTACAAAACAGCTATTGAAGCTGGAACTGAAAAAATACATTTTAAAAATCAAGATGATAAATTACCTTGCGAATGAAAAATTCTCCAAACAAAATGGAGAATTTTAAATTATAAAGAAAAAATAGTGGGGAAATCTTTGGTGCTTGCAATTATCGCATCAAGAAATATGTTCTGTCATTAGACAATAATAAAACCGTACAACGTTGTAAACTTGATTTAATCTGCTAATATAATGAATCATTAAATATTATTTTGTTTATTCTACAGACTTAAGCGATTCAACCATTTCTATTTTCCTTAATGGTTTCTTAGTATTTAATAAGACAATTAATGTAAAGATAAAAGTAATCACAAAAGATATAGCATATGAGAAAAATGATATATTCATGCCAAACATTACCATATCCATGTTAATAACATTCATAACAAAGTGATGTTCAAATAAGCCTAGTGGCAAACCAATTATTCCACCAATCACACTAAGTATCATTATTTCCTTAAAGATATAAGAATCAACTTCTTTTGGTCTAAAGCCTAATACCTTAAGGGTTGCGATTTCCCTAGTTCTTTCTGATACATTAACTTGTGTTAAATTAAATAGGACCACAAAAGCTAAAGAACCTGCAGCTAATATGATTACTAAAATAATGAAGTCTAAGGCTTTTATCATCGTTTCAAATTGATCTATTAAAGCCAAGAAATCACTAGTACTAGAATAGTCTTCTAGTTTATTAATATCTTTATCTAAAGAATTTGCATCATCTGTTTTAATTGCGATACTAGTATTGTGAACGCTAGAACCTGTTATAGTCTTATAATATTCATCAGACATAAATAAGTAGTGTTGGAAATACATCTCGCAAATATCATAAATCTCTACATCCACTCTAACGCCATTTTTATCTTCTATTGTGATGATGTCACCCTTTTTAAGGTTATTGTTTTTGGCATATTTTTCCGAAACTATAACACCACTATTTTTAATATTCAAAATAGTCTTTTTATCAGTCTTTCTAAGATTTAAAATCTCTAAAGCATCACCTGCATCTATTACTTCTACATTAATACCATCAAGTTCTTCATTATCTTTAGATACCGAACTTGTATAAGACATAAAAGGAACAACTATTGTATTATCAGAATCTTCTTTTAAAGTTTCAACATTAGAATCAATATGATAATCATTTTCTAGTTTTATCTCATAATCATAGTTAAAGATATTACCGTATTGTATTTCAACAACATCCTTAACTGAATCTTTTATACCAAAACCTACTACTAATAATCCTGTGCAACCAGCCACACCAATTACTGTCATAAAAAATCTTGATTTATATCTAATCAAATTTCGAGCTGTAATCTTTGATGTAAAAGATAGTCTATCCCAAATAAAAGGAATCTTTTCAATAAAAGTTTGTTTAGAAACTTTAGGAGCCTTAGGTCTTAGTAAAGAAGAAGGCACTTCACTCAAATCTTTTTTAACAACAAGATAAGTTACAAACATCATTAAGGTAGAAAACGCAAAGAAGCAAATAATTACATAATTAAATGGATAAGTTAGTTTCATATCAGGAAGTAAATACATAAGCTTCCAAGCATTATAAATAACTACCGGGAATATTAATTGGCCTACAATGATGCCGATAATAGAACCAACTACACTGGCTAAGAAAGCATAAGTAACATATTTACCAATCACTTGTTTCTTAGAGTAACCAAGCGCTCTAAAGATGCCTATTTGTCCCCTTTGTTCATCGATGAGACGAGTCATAGTTGTCATACACACAAGTGCTGCAACCAGATAAAACAACAGTGGGAAAGAATAGCCAATCGCTGACATTTGTTTAACAGTAGCCTTAAACATATAAGAACTATAATGCGAATCTCTATCAAGTATTGTCCAAGTGGCGTTTGGAAGATCTTCTATTGTTTGTTCAGCCTTTTTAATTTCAGCTTCAGCTTTTTCTATTTCTTCATTAAATTTAACAACGCCATCATTGTATTCTTTAAGGCCTTCTTCATATTGTCTTTCACCAACAGCTATTTGATAGTTTAAAGAAGCAAGTTTACTACGGTAAGTATTTAAAGTATCATTGGCTTCATCAATTGTTTTTTGAAGTAATGCAAGTTCATAGACATTATCACTAGAATGAATAATTGAATCAAGTCCTGCACCAATATAAGTCAAAATCTTTTTAACATCGATATCATTAAAATTGTTTATTTCTTCTCTAATTTGTTCATCGCTAACACCAAGTTCAGCCTTTCGAGAATCAAGTGTTTTTTGATAAGAATTTATTGTAGAACTAATTGAATTAATGGCAGAAGTCAAACTTGTAACTTGCGTCTTATAGCTAACAAGTTCAATATGGGCATCGTCTAATTGTTGCTTAGCGTTATCTAATTTTTTTTGACCATCGGCTTTTTCTTGTTCAAACTTCTCCTTATTTTCATTTAACTCATTAGTAGCTTTTTCCACTATAATGTCACGATAATATGATTGTTGAGAAAAAGCTGTACTTTCTAAATTATCTTTAATATTAGAAACAATATCATCATAGTCACTTGTATAAGACATTGTTTCACTTGCACCATCAAGTGTTAAATAAATGGTCTTATATTGTTCAGATTTAAAGTTAGCATTATATACCAGTAAGGAAGCACTTAAGTCAGCGCTTTTAAGCGTTGATGTCCCAAGTATTTTAGAAGTATAAGCAGGACTAGAGGCAAAGCCAACAATGGTAAACTCATCATTTCTAAGTGCCTCATTAAGTTCATCTTCGCTGTCTAAATAGACTTTAATTTTTTCACCTATTTGATAAGTGGTCTTATTTAAAGAAGTCACAATCATCAAACACTCATTAGCGTTTTTTGGCATTCTTCCACTTACTAGTTCATATTTATTAACATCTCTTGTTAATTCTTCTACTCTAGCAACAATTTCTTTGCCATTGTCGCCCTTAGCGTAAACATCAACAAATCTAGAGGCAAAAACATCTTTAACCCCTTCTGTTTCTTGAATCTTTTCAATGTCTTCTATACAAAAACCATAATTAGAATAGATTTGAATATCTTGAAGATTATTTTTATCATTAAAGGCATCCATGCTATTTCTAAGAATTGTTGAACTAGACATTAGGCCCATCATAAATCCAGAGCCGATAAGAACGATTAAAACTAGCGAAATAAAGCGCTTAGATGTTTTTTTAATCATTCTAAATGTATCTTTTCTAAACATTAATATTCTATGTCCTCAATATTCATTGGATGTTTGTTTGATTCAACAGATTCAATATGACCAGATCTTACTCTAATTGTTTTATTACCCATATCTTTTAAAGCACTATTGTGAGTAACAATTACAACCGTCATATTTTCCTTAAAAGCTAGATCTTGTAAGACCTTTAATACTTGCTTACCAGTAACATAATCTAGAGCTCCAGTTGGCTCATCACATAAAAGTAGTTTTGGATTTTTAGCAACCGCCCTTGCAATGGCTACACGTTGTTGTTCACCACCCGAAAGTTGACTTGGAAAGTTATTGATTCTATTTTCTAGCCCTACCATTTTTAATACTTCTAGAGCATCTAATGGATCTTTACTGATTTGTAAGGCAAGTTCTACATTTTCTTTAGCTGTTAGATTTTGAACTAGATTATAAAATTGAAAGACAAAGCCAATATCAAATCGGCGATAATCTGTAAGCATCTTATCATCAGCTTTAGATATATCCTTGCCATCAACTACTACTTCACCACTGCTACAAGTATCCATACCACCAAGTATATTTAAAATAGTTGATTTGCCAGCACCTGAAGCACCAAGTATAACAACAAATTCACCTTTTTCAATGTTGAAAGAAACCTCATCAAGAGCTTTTATTTCAACTTCACCCATCTTATATATTTTTGATACGTTATTAAATTCAATAAAACTCATATGCACCTCTAAATACTATTTATCATTTTTTCGATGTCGCTATTAAGCATAAACACATAAGATCTAAAATATACTTTAGATAAAATCTTAAGCATATCAATATTAGATTCGTGTTCTAGTAATTCTCTAAAGCCAGAAATTGTCGAGCAGGCATAAACATTAGACATTAAAGAAAGTTTGTTTTTATTGGCTTCACTTACCGAATAATTATTGTTTATAAGTATGCCAATAAGATTAGAGAACCATGCCTTTAAGCTATTGTTTAGATCTGAATCCATCATCAAAATAAGAAACTCATTTGGATACTTATCAAAGATATCAATAATGTTGTCAATAATGTTATCAATTACTATTAGCATTTCTTTTTCATTCATCTTAAAATCATCATTATCTTTAAAGAAAGATAATTGATTGTTGGTTTCCTTATTTAATAAAGACTCAATAGCTAATAAACAAGGTTCACATATCTTGTTATTTAAATCTTCTTTAGAATCAAAATAACGATATAAATTGCCAACTGTCATATGAGCCTTTAATGCGATATGTCTTAAAGAGGCTTCTTTGTAACCTTTTTCAAGAAACTCTTGTTTAGCAGCTTCTAATATCTTATTTCTTTGATCATCTTTTAATTTCTGTGCCATAAAATAAACAATCGTTTACTAATATATTATACATAAAAATAAACAATTGTTTACTAATTAAAGGTAGGAATTTTAAACTTTTACGTCAATAAAGAAGTAGGAGGAAGAATTATGCAAAATTGTATGTATAGTGTGTATAATAATTATAGTATCCAATGAGATTTAAAGAACTAGAAAGGATACTCTTGAATGATGGCTGGTATTTAGTGCATGTAAGAGGAAGTCATTACCAATATAAACATAAATATAAGAGTGGCAAAATAACTATCCCTATGCATAATAAAGATATAAATATCAAAACATTAAATTCAATTCTTAAACAAGCTGGTTTAAAAAGCAAGGAGCTTATTTCATGAAAAATAACTTAGAATATGTATATCCTGTCTGTATATATCCAAATGATGATGGAACCTATACCGGAATGTTTCCTGATTTAAAAGGATGTGTTACTCAAGGTGATAGTTTGGCTAATATTTTATATATGTTAAAAGATGCAGGATGTGGATGGATTCTTACAGAATTAGAAGATGACAACAAAATACCACCAGCAAGCAATATAAAAGAAGTTAAAGCTGATGAATATGATGGAGGCTTTGTATCCTTAATTGTACTTGATGTTTATAAATACAGTGAAAAATATGGCAAAAAAGCTATTAGAAAAAATTGTACTATACCTTATTGGCTAGATGTCTTTGCCTCAAAAAACAATATATCTTTAAGCTCCCTCTTACAAGATGCATTAATAAATTTATATCAAGAATCTCAAAATAAATAGAAAGGAATGTTTTGGAGTTCGAACTTAGGCTTACTAAAGGCTTAGAACAAATTAAAGAAAGTAAGCTTTATGACCTTGACGAAGTGTTTTAAGAATTGGAAAAAGAATAAAATAAGTCAAGAAAAAAGTTGTTCGTTAATGAACAACTTTTTAAATAAACTACTTTCTGATACCTAACTTCTTAACTAGTTCTCTATATCTATTAACGTCAGTTCTCTTTAGATATTCTAGGAAGCTTCTTCTTTTACCAACCATCATTAATAGACCTCTGTTTGAATGGAAATCTTTAGGATTCTTCTTCATGTGTTCAGTAAGACGGTTGATAGACTCAGTTAATACTGCAACTTGAACTTCAACAGAACCAGTATCGCCTTCTTTAATAGCGTACTCTTTGATAATTGCTTGCTTTTCAGCCTTTGTTAACATTTTGTTTTCTCCTTTATTAATCTCTTTATTCCGCGTAATAACTGGAGATATTTTTGTCAAAACCCAGAATAAAGCTCTAATATAATATCATTTATTCTTTTTTAGCACAATAACCATTTAGTGTTATTAGGACGAAAATTCAATTATTGTTGCTGTTTCCTTTATGTATTAATCCTAGTAGAAATTAACCACGATTAATTACATATCCGCAATTATTACATGTTCTAGTTCTGTCACCAATATGTGCTTGTACTGTAGCACCACAGTTTGGACAAGTCAAACGTATGATAGTTCTTCTTCCACCTGCTGCATGAGCCAATTCTTCATCGTTAAGCTCTTTTGAATTCATTTTCTCATCGTTAAGATCTTTCTTTTCATTTTTCATTTCATCGTTCATTTTTTTATTCTCCTTTATATTTTTAATTCATAAGCTTATACAGCTTATCTATATGGCTAATCTTACAACGATAAATCTATTTAAATCAAGGCCTATTATATAAAAGTTTGATATCAAGTTCTTTATCAATTATTTCAATTTCTCTTGTAAGATTATTAATAATATTACTTGTAAGTTCATCATTTATATCATTTAGAATATCTTGATTTATACAATCAGACTTAAAGATAATTCTAAGATTATCAAACTTTTCTGCATAGCTTAAAGTAACATCTAATTTAATATTTTTATATTTCTTAAAGAATATATTATAGATAAACTCTTCTAATACAATTTCAGTCTCATTAATACGTTTTTGATTAAACAAATGTTTCTTTAAGAAAGTTGTCGACTTAGCTAAGAAATCATAATAATCAAAACAATTAGAATCTATTTGATAATTAAAACATTTGATTTGATAAATAAATTCTTTAGTTTTAGGCTTTAAAGGATTATGGAATATTTGTTCAGGTGTGCCATCTTCATATATACCCTTTTCATCCATATAGAACACTCTATTGGAAACATTTTCCGCAAAATCCATCTCATGAGTTACGATAAGCATTGTCATACCTTGTTCCGCTAGCATTTTCATAACGCCTAATACTTCATTTGTAACAGATGGATCTAGGGCACTTGTTGGTTCATCAAATAAGATAATATCTGGATGCATAGCTAAAGTTCTAGCAATAGCTGCTCTTTGTTTCTGACCACCAGACATACCTTCAGGATAAGAGAAAGCTTTATGAGCTAAACCAACTTGGTTTAATAAATCCATAGCTTCTTCATATACTTCTTGTTTATCTCTTTTAAGAAGTTCAACAGGAGCTAGCATGATATTTTCAATAATGGTCATATGATTAAACAAATTGAAAGTTTGAAATACCATGCCCATCTTTTGACGTAATAAAGATAGTTCCTTTTTATTGGCGTTGGTAATTTCTTTACCATCTAAATAAATATGACCACTAGTTGGTGCATTAAGTAAATTAATACACCTTAAAAAAGTAGACTTGCCACATCCTGATGGCCCAATAACAGATATTACATCACCTTTATTAATCTCAACATTAATATCCTTTAATATCTCATGGTGAAAAGTCATGCATAGATTCTCAATTTTAATCATTCACTTTCACCCCTTTCAAGATAGTCTTCCTAAACTTTGGATTAATTCTTTTTTGAACAATATTTAATAAAACAACAATTAAATACGTAATAACAAAATAAATTAAAGCTGTTGTGATAAGTGGGAAGAAGGCTTCATAAGTTCTACTTCTTATTATATCTGATACCTTAGTAATATCATTTATCGCAACATAGCCAACAATAGAAGTTGTCTTAACCAAAGATACAAATTCACCTTTATATAAATCAAATACACTTAGTATAGCTTGTGGAATAATTATCTTCGTGTATATCATGAAACTAGAAAAGCCTAAAGCTTCAGCAGCTTCTTTTTGGCCAACATCAATTGAATCAATGCCAGTTTTAAATACGCCTGATAAAGACGCTCCAGATTGTAGACCTAAGGCAATAATTGAAACAATAATCGAAGAAATGTTTACGCCATTGAATACTACATAATAAAGAAGCATTAGCCACACAAGTATTGGTACACCACTAGCGATTCTTACATAAATAGAAGCTAAAGTATTCAATACTTTATTTTTTGAAAGTAACATCAAACATAACAGAATTCCAACTAGTGTTGCAAGCACAAACGAGAATAAAGCAATTATTAAGGTAACTTTAATTCCATCTACAAACATCATCCATCTATTTTCACTAATAAATGTTGAAATAAAACTATCTTTTAAATCACTAATAAGTGAAGAATTAACGCCATCTTTTTTGCTTAGGGCAACAATATTAGCTTCATAATAGACATCACTAAAATCTACTTGTTTATCTCTTTCTGAAGTCGGTGTAACAGTTGGCGCAACATCAACCTTACCCGTTGTTAGTGCGACAATTGTTGAAGAAAAAGGCATTTGACTAAACTCAATTCTCATCCCGAGCATATAGGCGATACGCGAAATAAGTTCAATATCATGACCCGCTAATTGATTATTATAGACAAAAGAAAATGGTTCACTTGCCCCATCAGTCCCAACTCTTAATACAGGTGCATTTTCATCTTCGATATAAGGAACATCATCAATTGAATAATTGCCTTCAATTACCCATTTTTGATTTAATTGATCAAGAGTTCCATCTTCTCTTAAAGTTTTAATACATTCATCAATCTTTTCTTTAAGTTCTACGTTTCCTTCTTGTAAAGCAAAAGAATTGCCCATAGTGTATAAAGGAGTATCACAATATTCGTATTCATAATTATTTTTTCTTGAATATAAAATCGCTTGTGAATTAGAAGCAATCGCATAGTCAACCTTGCCACTTAATAGTGCGAATAATTTATCTGCATTCGATGTATAAGTTAATATCGTAGCATTAGGATAAAGTTTTGGAATTTCTACTTCATCAATGCCACCGAGTAAAATACTTAATTTAGCATTTTCAAGCCTTTCATCTAATTCTTCTTTTTCTAAATGATAAGTATAAGATCGATCTGTTTCGTTACTTGTTTGATTATCACTACAAGCGCTAAAAGAAAATAAAGTTAAAAGTATAAAAAATATAGTATAGATTTTTTTCATGTCTTAATAATTTTAACATCTACATCTTCAACAACAAAGTTCAATATTAAATCACCATTCTTCTTTTAAGAACTTTAATGTATCATTCCAAGACTTGTTTCGATTATCATCACATTGTTTAGGATACTTACGTTCAATAGAAAACATTTTTGTAGTAAGAGGCTTGACTGGTAATAAATAATGGCTACAAACATCATAATTAATATATTTATATGGATATTTAAAATCATTTACTTTTAATCGATTATAAAGTTTTCCACATATAAACTTAGAAGGCAAAAGGCAATCTTGACCTGCGCTTAATAATAATATAGGGCCATTTATATTTTCCACTTTTATCATGTAATTAGCTGATTCATCCATACTTTCTATTTCTTGTTTATATGCATCGCTTAAATACTTAAATTCATGACACTTATGCGAATCTTCTTTTATCTTGTTATGGAATTCTTTGTTACTTTGTTTAAACTTATAAAAAGGTAAATCCTTACCCTTATATGTAAAACATGAACAATCAAGTAGTTCCATACTCTTAAAGTCATTTAGTCCTTGTTGGCAATAGTTCATAGGATTAATCGCGACAACCATATCAATTAAATCATTATAGATACTTCCAGATAATAAGGCTAATTGGCCACCAAGTGATATGCCCCATACTCCCACTTTATTAGCAACATTATCTTTACACCACCTTACACTTCTTTCAACAAATTCAATTGGTATACCAGAAAGCGTATGTGGTGTATCATCCCTGTCTCTATAAGCCAAAGCGAGTACATTCATTCCAGCTTCATAAAACTTTTCAGCAACCATCTTAGTTAAAGTATAACTACCCGCAGCTCCACCAAAAATAACCATGGCTTTATTAGGAAAAATATCTTCAACAGGTTTATAGTAATCAGCATAAAATCCATTTTCTTTTACGTTAAATGATTTTGTAGGTTTATATTTTGTTAATTTTGTAAATGGCATATTTTCACCTCAGTTAGCACACGCTAATTATAAATTAAGAAAAACGCCTTTTCAATTAAAGGCGTAAATTAATTTAGGCATCAAGTTTCTTTAAAGCTTTCCTAAACTCAAAGAAGAATAGAATCGCTGTAAAGGTAACAGCCAAACCATCCGCAATAGGTTCAGCCAAATAAACACCAATTGTTTTATCACTAACTAGATTTGGCACAATATAGATAAGCGGGATTAATAATACAAACTTTCTTAGTACCGCAACAATTATCGAACAGCCTGCACTGCCAATTGATACAAATAACATTTGACATGCGATTTGAATGCCAAATAATCCAACACAAGCACAATATATTCTTAAGGCACTAGCTGTATATTCGATTAAAACTGCATCTGTTGAAAAGATTGATGCGAATAACTTAGGACAAGTCATAATAAATAACCACAAGATTATTGAATAAGTCAAAGAAGAAATAAGCAGGCATTTAAATGTTTCCTTTACTCTTTCTTTATTCTTAGCACCAAAATTATAGCTAGCAATTGGTTGAGCACCTTGAGCTATACCTTGCATTGGAAGAAGAGCCAATTGTGTAACGCTGGATAAAATAGTCATAGCTCCTACCGCAATATCACCGCCATATCTTTGTAAAGAAGAATTAAAACATACTGAAACAATGCTTTCTGATGCTTGCATAATAAATGTAGCTAGGCCTAATGTGATGCAAGGAAGAATAATTCCCTTTTCTAGTTTTATGTTTTCTTTCTTTAAGCGAATATTTGATTTATCAGATTTCAAGAAATGGACAACCCAAACAGTAGAAACACATTGTGAAATAATAGTCGCAAGTGCTGCTCCAGATACGCCCATATTAAACACAAAGATAAAAACAGGATCTAAAACAATATTACAAATCGCACCAATAAGTACCGTAAACATACCGGTCTTGGCAAAACCTTGTGCAGTGATAAAGGTATTCATACCAAGAGTTAATTCAACAAAGATAGTTCCTATAGCATATATTCTTAAATAAGATAAAGCGTAAGTAATGGTGTTTTCACTTGCACCAAACGCTAATAAGAAACTCTTACCAAATAGTTCAAGTAAGATTGTTAAAACTAGCGAAACAATTACTTGAAGCAAGAAACAGTTACCAAGAATCTTTTCAGCCTTTTCATAATCACCTTCCCCCATGGCAATTGAAGCACGAGGAGAACCGCCACTACTTACAAGAGCCGCAAAAGCTGAAACAATTAAAATAATTGGCATACATACACCAATACCTGTTAAAGCTAGTGCTCCATTTTCTGGCATATGACCAATATAGATTCTATCTACAATGTTATAGAGCATATTAATAATTTGGGCAATGACAGTTGGTATCGCCAATTTAAACAATAATTTTTTAATAGGTTCTGTGCCTAAAAATTCTTTATTTTCCATTTCTTAATTCTTTCCTTTTAGTTTGTAGGTTCTTATCCATTTTATTTAAAGCATCTTGAATTATTGAAAGTTCTTCATCTGATAAATCACTTGTACAAATATCAATAAATTCCTTTTGAGCTTTTTGTCCAGCTTTCAAAATAGGCTTAGCACTATCCAAAAGTTTCAAATGAATAGAACGCCTGTCTGAGTCCAAACACTTGCCAACTAGCAATTCTTTATCCATTAAAGTTCTAATACTACCAGAAGCATGCGACTTAGCGATGTGTCTTTTTTCAACGATATCACTCGCTTTATCTAAAGTAGGATTATTGCCTAAAAATAGAATAATTGTTAGTTCCATATATGTGACATTGTATTTATCACATACAGGCTTTAGCGTGTCTTTGTAAATCTCATCACTGTTTTGAAAAAATTCGATCATGTTTATCATTTTCATATAGTTCACTTTTTAACTGTTCGTTTTAGAACATTTTCTATTATAACCATATAATAGAAAAACGCAATAAAAAATGTACTTCTTAGTTGAAGTACATCATATAACACTTGCGCCAAATGGTGTTAAAGCTAACTTAGCAATTTTAAAGAATTGTTTGCCGAAAGGAATGCCAATTATTGTTACACAACATATAAGTCCAAGCAACAAATTTTCCAAAGCCAATGGAATACCAGAAATAATCAACCAAAATAAATTAGCGATAGTGCTCATTGCCCCACCACCATATACCACCCGCTTGCCGAATGGCCAAAATGATAAACCCGCAAACTTAAAACATTGTATGCCTATCGGAATACCTATGATGGTTATACACCATAATATTCCTGCAGCAAGCCATGATAGTCCACTAATTAAGCCACCACATATAAACCATAAAATATTGCCAATTAAATTCATTAGTCTATATAGTAAACTCTACCTTCTTTTATTTCATGGGCCTTAGGCATATCACCATCAATATAGCCTAGCGCCATATTACCGATTCCTTCATATTCGCCTTCAATACCTAATTCTTTTAATACTTGTTTAAATTCATCCATTTCAAATTCTTCTTTAGCACGATGAATCCAAATAGATCCAAGACCTAAAGAATGTGCAACCAACATCATATTTTCCATAACTAAGCTACCGTCATAGATAGATGTAGGAACTGCTTTATCAGCTAATACCACAAGTACTACAGGTGCATTATAGAAAGGATCGAAGCCTTCCTTCCAACCACCAATCTTACAATTTGCCTTTGATAATTTATCTCTTAATTCTTTATTTTTAACAACCAAAGTAATGGTAGCTTGTTTACTCATGCCACTAGGCGCACATAATCCGGCATCAACAATTTGTTTGATGTCTTCGCTACTTGGCATATCACTTTTAAATTTTCTAATACTACGTCTTGTCTTTATATTGTTAATTACTTCATTCATAAGATTATCCTCCACTTCTATTTTAATCTAGAAAGTCCACTAATATCGAATTTAATATTTCTAAATCTTTACATATACAATGATTATCTTTAAATAAAAGATGTTGTTTATTTTTATTAATAGCATCTTTATATTGATCAATAAAATCTATTTGATATCTTTGCTTAAAAAGATCTAAATCTAAACCATAGATAGTTCTAAGCGACATCATCACATTTTCAAACATTAGATCATTTTTATCCAACAATAAGTCTTCTACTATTGTTTTGTTATTTAAATAATTTCTAACATTTTTAGTATAAGTATATCTTCTATTTTCCACTTTACTAGCACTTCCTGGTCCCAAACCTATAAAGTCATCATAACTCCAATAGCCTAAGTTATGGCGGGATTCGAACCCCTTCTTAGTAAAGTTTGATACTTCATAATGAATATAATCATTATCCCTTAAGGTTTTCTCAATATATTCATACATATCAGCTTCTGTATCGATATCTAAATTCTTATAGCCTTTTTTATTAAATAAAGTATTTTCTTCGATAGTCAAAGAATAAATAGAAATATGATTTATATTAAGCAATAATATATCATCTATGGTCTTCTTCAAAATATCCATTGTTTGAAAAGGCAAGGAATACATTAAGTCAATAGATATGTTATCTATACCTTCTTGTTTAAATAAAGAAACAACATTTTTGACTGTTTCAAAATCGTGTTTCCTATTCATTATCTTAAGCAAATCATCATTTGTGCTTTGAACACCAATTGAAACTCTATTGATATTATATTTCTTCATTATCTTGATTTTATCTATATCTACAGAATCAGGATTTACTTCAATTGTGTATTCTTTTAGCTTATTTGTATATTTATCAATATAACTTAATAAAATATCTAAATCACTTACATCAAGACTACTTGGAGTACCACCGCCAATATAAATAGTTTCATAATCAGAAAAAGGAAGATTATCTAAATCTTCCCTTATACTGTCTAAATATTTCTTTACTAGATCCTTATTGATGATTGTATGAGCAAAGTCACAATAGCCACAGATATTATCACAAAAAGGAACATGTATATATAAATGTTTAATCATCATCATCTAAAGAAAGAACAGCCATGAATGCTTCTTGAGGTATTTCAATACTACCTACAGCCTTCATACGTTTCTTACCTTCTTTTTGTTTCTCCAACAACTTCTTCTTTCTAGAGATATCACCACCATAACACTTAGCTAAAACATCTTTTCTAAGTGATTTAATGTTGGTTCTCGCAATAATTTTATTGCCAATGGCTGCTTGTACCGGAATTTCAAATTGTTGCTTAGGAAGAAGTTCTTTTAGCTTAGAAGTAATCTTTTGACCTCTACTATAGGCAAATTCTCTATGTACAATAATTGATAAGGCATCAATCATCTCACCATTTAATAAGATGTCCATCTTAACTAAATCTGATTTACGATAACCAATAAGCTCATAATCTAAAGAAGCATAGCCTCTAGAAACTGATTTTAACCTATCAAAGTATTCAAAGATGATTTCTGATAAAGGCATCTCATATATCAATTGATTACGATTATCATCTATATAAATCATATCTTTATAAATACCACGCTTTGATTGAGACAACTCCATAACCGGACCAATATTATCACTAGGTACCATAATGCTAGCTTTAACATATGGCTCTTCAATAAAATCAATTCTTGTATTATCCGGCATCATACTTGGGTTATCGATATATTCAATGCTACCGTCAGTCAATGTAACTTTATAAACAACAGAAGGAGCAGTTGCGATTAAAGAAAGATTATATTCTCTTTCTAGTCTTTCTTGGACAACTTCCATATGCAGAAGTCCTAAAAAGCCAAGTCTAAAGCCAAAGCCTAAAGCCTTAGATGATTCAGCTTCAAAAGTTAAAGAAGAATCATTTAATTGTAACTTTTCTAAAGCATCTCTTAAATCGTTGTACTTACTATTATCGGTTGGATACATACCACAATATACCATTGGGTTCATCTTACGATAGCCTGGCAATGGTTCGCTGCATGGATTATCAACTAACGTAATAGTATCACCAATAAAGACATCTTGTATTGATTTAATTGAGGCACAAAGATAGCCAACTTCACCAGCTTTTAAAGTTTCTCTTTTTACTTCATTTGGTGTCTTAACACCAAGTTCTGTTATTTCATATTCAGTATTAGAATGAAGCATTCTAATATGATCACCTATTTTAATTTGTCCTTGTTTAACACAAACAAATACAACAACACCTCTATATGAATCATAGTAAGAATCAAATACCAAAGCTTGTAAAGGATTATTTATATCACCCTTTGGACAAGGAAGTTTATTCACAATGCCTTCTAAAACATCTTCAACATTTAAACCGGTTTTAGCACTAATGCAAGGAATATCAGAACAATCAAGCCCGATTACTTCTTCTATTTCTTTTTTAGTTCTTTCCACGTCAGCACTTGGCAAATCAATCTTATTAATTACTGGAAGAATTTCTAAATCATTGTCTAACGCAAGATAAGTATTCGCCAAAGTTTGGGCTTCTATACCTTGTGAAGCATCAACCACAAGTATTGCCCCATCACATGCTGCCAAAGATCTAGATACTTCATAAGAAAAGTCAACATGTCCTGGTGTATCAATTAAATGAAAGATATAGTCTTGACCATCTCTAGCGTGGTATTTAATTTGAACCACGTTAAGCTTAATAGTAATGCCTCTTTCTTGTTCAAGATCTAAAGAGTCAAGAATTTGGCTGGTTACCATTTCTCTTTTTGTTACGGTATTTGTAAGCTCAAGAATTCTATCAGCAAGTGTTGATTTGCCATGGTCAATATGAGCTATAATTGAAAAATTTCTAATGTTTTTATTCATAATTCTCTTTAAATTTTTCTCCTACCAAGGCCTTTCCGCTTCCATTATAGAAGCTCTTGCCATCCATTGTATTTTTACCTTCTGGTCTAATTTCAAACACTTTAATAAAACCATTTTGACAATCAATTCTTAAATAATCATGTTCAATTCCCTTAAAAATACAAGGACTAGTATTATCGCTATAATCAAAGCCTACTTTAATAAGCTTATATTTTTTATCACGCATAATACTATAAGCGCCAGGATTATCTAATAAACCTCTTATATGGTTATATACCTTTAATACATCATCATTAAAGTTAATGTATTCATCTTGCTTAGTTAAATTATAGGCAAAGGTTGCTTCTGACTCAATTTGAGGAACTCTATTGAATTCTCCTTTAAAAAATAAAGGTAAAAATTCTAATAAAGAGTCTCTAGCAACATCACTTAGTTTTTCAAATAAAGTAGCATTGGTATCATTGATGTCGATATCTATTTCTTTGGTATAAAGAATATCGCCGGCATCCATTTTCTTTGTCATATAAATAATCGAGATGCCAGTCTTTTTATCTCCGTTGATAATAGACCATTGAATTGGTGCTCCACCTCTATATTTTGGAAGTAAAGAACCATGTGTATTAATTGACTTATATTTAGGGTACTCAATTAATTCATTAGGTATAAATTGACCATACGCACAGGTAATAATAAGTTCTGGATCTAAATCAATGATGTTTTGGTAATCATCTTTAATGCAAATTGGTGTAAACACTTTAAGATTGTGTTTTAAAGCAACTTCTTTAACAGGAGAAGGAGTTAAAACTTGTTTACGACCAACCTTTTTATCAGTTTGGGTAACAACACCTACAACGTTGTAATTGCTACTTAAAAGTCCTTCTAAGACATTAGCAGCAAAATTGGGTGTTCCCATAAATACAATTCTTTCATTCATAACGATAAAATTATAGATTAAAAATTGCATTTAATAAAGGACTTTGGTATAATTTTCTAGCGTATTCATAAGGAGGAACTATGGCAAATATTAAGTCACAAAAGAAGAGAGCTCTTACAAATGCTAAGAAAAATCTTGTTAACTCTAGTGCTAAATCACAATTAAAGACAGCTATCAAGAAAGTTGAAAAAGCTGTTGAAGCTAAAGATAAAGAATTAGCAACTGTAGCATTTAACGAAGCAAATTCACTTCTAGATAAAGCTTTAACTAGCCACTTAAAACATAAAAACTATGTAGCTAGACAAAAAGCTAGATTAGCTAAAGAAGTTAACAGTTTAGGTTAATAAAAAGAAGTTACGACATGTAACTTTTTTTGTACTCTATTAATAAAAAAACGAAATAGAACTATTTCGTTTTTTTAATTATTCTTCAACGTTATGATATACTTCTTGAACATCATCAACTTCATCAAGAAGGCCAAGTAATCTACTCCATAATTCCTTATCGTGGTCATCCTCTAACTTAACAGTTTCTTGAGGAATCATCTTGATTGCACATACTGAATATTCACAATCAGGAATTAAGCCATCAACCACTTCTTGCGCCTTATGCAAATCAGTTGGTGTTACATATACCGTCATAAATCCGTCTTCAACTTCAATGTCGTTAACATCGATGTCACCTTCGATTAATGCTTCTAACATCTTATCTTCATCACTATAATCAAATGCTAATACACCTAGATTATCATAATTGAATGATACCGAACCCTTAACGCCTAATTTACAATGAGACTTATTGAAACATTGATTCATTGCGGCAACGGTTCTATTAGAATTATCTGTTAAGCAATCAATGATGATTGTAGCACCGCCTGGCCCAATACCTTCATATCTTAATGAATCATAATGTTCATTTGAACCACCTTTAGCTTTTTCGATAGCTCTTTTAATAACGTCAGCAGGAACTTGGTTTGCCTTAGCTTCTTTTATCTTAGATCTTAAAGTTAAATTCATTTCAGGATCAGGAACACCACTCTTGGCAGCGATATAAATTTCCTTACCATATCTAGAATAAACTTTAGATTTCATTGCTGCAGTCTTAGCCATTGCAGCGGCTCTTACTTCATGTGCTCTTCCCATAATTTTTACCTCTCAACTAATACATTATATATTTTTTTAATTTATTGACAAATATTTCATTGTTAGAAACAAACTTATTTGGCTTGAATGCTAATGCTTCCTTAACTTTTTCATCAAAATCATCACCATCATTCATTACTGTTAAATACCCCTTTTGTTTGTATGCATTAACAATCTGCAGTTGATGATCATTTTGGTGTTCGCCATATTTGCTGAGTCTTGGAACAGCTAAAACATTTTTACCATCATTTAAGCAATTAACAATTGTGCCAACTCCACCATGACATATTATTAAATCAGCCTTCTTTAGATAGTCATCAAATTTATCTTTATCTAAATACTTATAAATTTTAAATTTATTTGAACAATATTGAGTAAAACCAGCTTGAATAATAAATTCATCATCGATATTTGAGTTTTCGATATAATCTAGCAATCTTTTAAATGGTTTATCTTGTGTCCCCAAAGTAACAAAAATCATTAGAAAATAGACCCCCAACATTCAGCTTTTGGATAAACCTTTAATAGTTCAGGCCATTGAACTATAAACTTATCCGCAATCGGATAAACAATTTTACCGGCCTTAGTGCCTGTTGTAATATTCGCCATAGTTTCAATCCAAACAATTTTTTTCTTAAATAGATGAGCTATTTTACACATTGGCACAGCGGTATGTGTACCAGTAGAAACAACGTAGTCGGGCCTAATTATTAAAAAATAAATAAAAGAAAGAATAATGTTAAAAGGAAAAATAAATAAATAAGGAAGCATATGATCTTGTGTACCATATACTAAGTATTTAACATTTTTATATTTTTTTTTTAAAAATAACGTTGAATCAGTTTTTTCCGTTATTAAAGTATAGTCGACATCATTAAAAAGGCTCTTTAGAGCAAGGAGCTCTTCTAAATGACCACCACCACTGGAAATAAATACAACTTTCTTCATAAATAAAAAAATAGGGATGAAACCATCCCTATTATACAACACTATTTGCCTAAAGCTTGTTTAACGATAGCGGAAACTTCAGCTTCTGTTTGACAATTAATTGCCTTAGAAGCTAATTCTTGCATATCAGATAACTTTAAGCCATTGATAATCTTACGAGCTCTTAAAATTGAAGTCGCAGACATTGAGAATTCATCAAGTCCTAAACCAAGTAATACAGGAGCAGCCATAGGATCACCAGCCATCTCGCCACACATGCCAACCCATTTGCCATTAGCATGAGCGCCTTCGATAGTCATTTTTACAAGTCTTAAAATAGAAGGATTTAAAGGCTGATATAAGTAAGAAACCTTTTCAGACATTCTATCAGCAGCCATTGAATATTGGATTAAATCATTTGTACCAATTGAGAAGAAATCAGCATGCTTAGCGAATTGATCAGCAAGTACAGCACTAGCGGGAATTTCTACCATCATACCAACTTCAATCTTATCAGCCACCTTAACGCCTTCAGCAATTAATTTAGCTCTTTCTTCTTCATAGATTGCCTTAGCATCTAAGAATTCTTGAATAGTCGCAATCATTGGGAACATGATGCATAGTTTTCCATATACAGAAGCTCTAATCAAAGCCCTTAATTGAGTTCTAAATACATCAGTTCTATCAAGACAGAATCTGATTGCTCTATATCCTAAAAATGGATTCATTTCTTGAGGGAATGTGAAGTAATCAAGTTTCTTATCGCCACCAATATCAAGTGTTCTAACAACAACTTTCTTACCGTTCATACCTTCAAGCACAGCCTTATAAGCATTGAATTGTTCTTCTTCGGTTGGGAAGTCAGTTGTTGAATTCATATATAAGAACTCGGTTCTAAATAAACCAACTCCTTCACCGCCATTACTTAAGACACCTTCAACATCATTTGGACCACCAATGTTACCAGCAAGTTCAACTTGATGGCCATCTAAAGTAATAGACTTTTGATTAACTAAAACCTTAAGAGCTTCTTTTTCTTTTAAGAAAGCCTCTCTTTTAGCTTCATATTTCTTAATTTCATCTTGACCAGGATTTACAATCGCAATGCCATCAACCGCATCAAGAATTAAAGTATCACCGTTTTCACAACTTGATAAGATGTTGCCAGTACCTACTACAGCTGGAATTTCAAGAGATCTCGCCATGATGGCAGAATGGCTAGTTCTACCCCCTACTTCAGTACAGAAACCTAAAGTATATTTCTTATTTAAACTAGCTGTATCAGATGGTGTTAAATCTTCTGCAACAATAATTACTTCTTCATTGATAGCTGTCAAATCAGGAATTTGTAAACCTAAGATATTACATAATAAGCGATATGAAACATCTTTAATATCAGCAGCTCTTTCCTTGAAATAATCATTATCCATGGATTCAAACATAGCGATCATATTATCAGAAACCGTCTTACATGCATAATCAGCAGTATTTTCTTGATCGATCATGTCTAAAATTTGGCTAGCATATTCAGGGTCTTGCGCCATCATTAAATGAGCATCAAAGATAGCTAATTCTTCTTCAGATAAATTTGCACTAGCTCTTTGTTTAACCTCATTTATATCAGCAACAGTTTTTTCTAAAGCGTTATTGAAACGAACCTTTTCATCTTCCTTAGAACCTTTTAATTCTTTACATATAGTTACAACTGGAGATTGTAGTTTAAACACCTTTCCAATTGCGATGCCACTACTTGCAGCAATACCTTTAACCATATCTTTTTCCTCCTACTCACAACTAAAAATTTTAACTTATTTTAGCGCTCGAGACAACTCAAAAAATTAGCATATGCTTTCGCACGTTGTCTATAGTAAGTGGAAGGTGAAAGATAGCCTAAATACCAATTGCCCTTTTTGCCTTTTAATACTTCGTTTGAAATAATAAAGAAATCATCTTCATCTAATAAGTCATAAGTAACACCTTCGATTGTACTTATTTTTTCTTTCTTGTTTTTGATATCATCGGACATGTTACTAACCAGTTTATACCTTTCTACGTATTGTTTAAAATAAGCATATGCTTCAGCGATTTCGTTAACTATCTTTTGGTTAACTGCTTTGTCTTCTACGCTGTAAATCATTGTGAGACTTCAATAAGACCATATTGGCCATCATTACGTTTATATACAACCGCAATCTTATCTGAGTCAATATCTTTGTATATAAAGAACGAATGAGACAACATTTCCATTTGAAGAATAGCTTCATCAAGCGCCATCTCATCAGCATAGACTGTCTTTGTCTTTACAGGAATATCTGGTTCACCAGCATCCTGTTCAACAAAGGCAACAGCTAAAGAATCTTTGTGTCTTCTAGATAGACGTGATTTTTGTCTTCTTATTTGATCTTCAATTTTATCTATAGCTAAATCAACGCCTGTCTTGAAATCCTCATGTACAACTTCTGATCTACAAATTCCAATTTTTGTTGGAATAGTAACCTCAATCTTTAAAGAGTTGTTATAAACTCTTACCGTAAAACGAGCAGTAGTATCGTCGCTAACAGCGAAATACTTTGTCAAGAATGAAAGACGATTTTCAATGTGTTCTCTCATTTCATCAGTGATAGTGATATTCTCACCATAGATGGCAAACTTCATAAGTTGCTCCTTTCTTTATATAAGGCTTAAAAGCCATTTGTAAACTAAATATAAACCATAGGCATCTAGGCCACAGTATTTAATAAGTTCTTCTTTTACCCTATCATCATCTTCACTTAAACCTTTATCAATGTTACGCCAATTGAATACAGCCTTCATACCATCATTTATTTCTAAAGACTTGTAGTCCATATTAGAAACAACATTGACTAGTTTCTTTAAAGTAAAGTTTCCTCTCATCCTTGTATCATAGACAAGTCCTTCTAGGAAGGGTTCAGCTAAATCAACAAAACGATATTTAATATCTAATAATTCGTCTCTATATTCTTCAAAATAATTTGCGAGTTCATTTATACGTCTGCACTCTGCACCATAGGCATTATAGGCAACAATAGGACCTTTTGAAGGTATATATTTTATAAGTCCTTGGGCAAATTCTTTGCGACAATCGCCCTTGCCTAGAAAAGAGAATTTATTTAAATTATCATTCTCATCTAACGTATATAGCACAAACTCAAACGGTAAAACATCTAACGGTTTCATACCATCGAATTCGGGAATAAGATAAGTATCCCATTCAAAGTCAATAAAGGTAATAGGTCTTGTATCCAATTTCTTTAACCAATCCTTTAAAGCATATTTAAGTACGAATTGACCACCTTTCTTACTAGCCATTATTTGGCCGTATTGTACTCGATTTCCCTCGAGTAAAGAAACATCTACATCCTTTAATAACCTGATGCCCTTTTTATACATCACATCTTTATTGGCACTAGAAACAAGTGTTAAGATACTATCGTCTTCAATGTTCGCTTCTTCCTTAAAACAATCATAGTAATAAGGGCAAACTCCTCTAGCGTGACATATTCTAGTCTTATGAGGCAAATATGAATTTAAGCTTGTTGATTCAATGCGATTGATAATAGACTTAAAATCATAAATCTTACCAACAAACAAGTCATATAAATCAATGTCATCAATGTTATCAATTAAGATGAACAATTGTTCAATATCTAAAATATTTGAAAAAACATAGTCTTTATTAATGTAAGCTAAAAATACTTTATTAATTTCTATATTTAGTTTCTTTAAAACTTCTATTGTTAAACTAAAATAACTAAAATCCAATTCTTTGATAGTCACACCATTATGCACAAAATAGATGTCATATAAATCATCACTGACCTTGTGCATAATTGGAACCTTGACGCGAAAATTATTAGATTCAAAACGAATCTTTACAAAATAGTCATACTTATCTTTATTAGATAAAAAGACATCATTGCTATCACCAACTGTTCCTTTAAAATAACTATCAACACGCAAGAATCTTACAAGTAACTCAATTAAAGATTCATCGCTTCGCAAATAATGATTAAAAGAAGCTTCTTCATCTTTTGAATAAAAATATAATCTAGGACACTTTAGATACTTCTTTAAATCGGTTATATGATACATAACTACCTTAAGGAAATTATAACATATCTATATATAAATTTTCTTAACTCTTGAATTAATATCACAAATTAATTCATAAGATATTGTATAAATATTCTTTGCGATTAAATCTAAGTCTCCATATACTAAAACTTCATCATATAAAGAACATTCAACATTAGATACATCAATCATAATCTGATCCATACAAACATTGCCTAAAATGTTGCATGGCTTATCGTTTACATACACTACATTACGACCACTGTTTAATCTTGAATAACCATCACCATAACCAATGGCAACTGTTGCAACCTTAATATTTTTATCAGCTATATACTTGCGATCATAGCCAATAGGTTCACCCTTTTCTACATCTTTGATATGAGTAATAACTGACTTTAAAGTTAAAGCTTGTTTCAAACCTTCAAAGCCACCAAGTCCAAATAAGATAAGACCAGGTCTAACCATATCTAGATGATAATAAGGATGCTTAAAAATAGTTCCTGAATTAGCGCAATGCTTAATCTTAAAATTAATACCCGCTTTACTTAATTCATCGATACAACTAGTAAATAAATCAAATTGTTTCTTAGAAAATTCATCATCAAGACAATCAGAGAAATGCGTAAAGACTCCTTCAAACTTTAAATTATCTAGATGATAAGCTTGTTTCATTTCTTCAACATCTTTAAAACCAATACGATTCATACCAGTATCAATCGCCATATGACATTTGATATCAATATTGTATTCATTTAATTGCTTGGCATACACCAAGGAATAAACGCATTGTGTAATGTTGTATTCATTTAATAATCTTGCATCTTCTAAGGGAGTATAGCCAAGAATCAAGATTGGAGTAGTTATGCTATTGTCTCTTAATTCTATAGCTTCCTCGATGTTACTTACCGCGAAATAATCCGCATTTAATTTTTCATATAACTTAGCAAGTCTTACAGCGCCATGTCCATAGGCGTTGTCCTTAATAACCGGACACACCATTGCGCCACAAGCTTGTTTCTTAATTAGATTATAATTATCTTCAATATTCTTTAAATTTATTTCTACCCAAGTTCTTTTACTCATAGAAATATTTTAACGCAAATAAAGATAATAAGTTAAATAAGTGTAACAGTACCAAATGGTCTAGTGACAAGTTCCATGATTGAATCATCACCAAACACCGAAGACAACACAAGTTTATAATCATCAACCATATTAAGCGGAACGATTGCTTGTATTGTGCCACCAAAGCCACCACCATGTACTCTATATGCGCCTTGATCGCCTAAAATATAATCAGATAAAGCTAAGCCAATGGATAATGGCTGATTACTTGGCATACTACTTGGATAAACATTCTGTAGATACATATAACTAGATCTACCAGACTTATTAATCAAAGCAAGTAAGGTATCAATATCTTTATTTTCAACAGCTTCCTTTTCTTTTACAGCGCGTTCATCTTCTGTATATAAATGGAAACTTCTTAAAATTGCACGGTCATTTTTAACCTTTTCTCTTAATTCCTTGATATGAGTTAAGAAATAATCCTTGTCAACATCAGTTAAAACATCACCACCCATAAGTTTAGCCACTTGTTTCATTTCACCCGGAACAGCTGAATACTCATCACTTAAATCAGCATGGTCACCCTTAGTATTTACTAAAATCAACTCATAGCCATAGTCAGCAAAATTAAATTCATAGTTTTCAACTTTTGGAGCACTTTGGTCCTTAAAATCCATAGCTACAAAACCACCAACTGAGATAGTTGCTTGGTCTAGTAAACCTGATGCTTTTCCAAAATAAACATTTTCCGCGTATTGAGAAATAATAGCTCTATCAATTGGCGTAATAACTTCTTTGTTGTAAAGGCAGTTAAATATTTCAACAACCATCACTTCAAAACAAGCGCTACTTGACATGCCTGAACCAATGGCTACACCAGAATCACATATCGCTCTAAAACCACCCGTAACATATCCTAGTTCATTTAATTTAGCAGCAATGCCTCTAATAAGTGATTTAGAAGTAAATTTTTCATTTTCCTTAACTTCTAAGCTATCTAGATTTACTAAACAATCATCAAACTTAGCATCTACAAATGTACAAATATCATCATCGCTAGCCTTAACTACACAAATATTATCGTAGTTAATAGTAGCTGATAAAGTATGACCATGTTGATGATCAGTATGGTTACCACCAATTTCGGTTCTGCCAGGAGACGATATTAAATGATAGTCACCATCGCCAAAGCGTTTGTAAGCTTCATCAAGTAATTTTAAATATCTTTCCTTTTCTAAAGCTAAGTCCTTAGTCCCTTTGATCTTGGACAATTTTTCATCAATTGAACTGCTGTTGATGAACTCTTTCAATTCGTTAAAATTCATATTTTTCTATATCCTTTCAATTGTATATACGATTGAATGCTTTACTTTCTTATTTTTATAAATATATGGTTTAATAAAATCTTTATAGTTAATGCCATTTGGATAATATTGACACTCAAAACAAATGCCATAATAATCATCATATGCCCTATTATATTTGCCATTTAATTCACCTAAATAATTAGCAGTATAAATATGCATATCAGGCAAATCACTTTCAACAGAAAGCTTTAAACCGTCATATTTTAATTCAGCCATTAATTTAAAGTCTTCAACCTCAAAGACATAATTATGATCGATGCCATTTTTAGATAAATTATCATGGCCTCTTTTTAAGACATCACCAATCTTACTAAATTCTTTAAAATCAAAAGCAGTATCCTTTACATCAATCACTTTATCAGAAGCCATTGAACCATTATTTAGGGCCATCTTATCCGTATAAATCTTTAGTTCATGGTCAAATACAGTATCTACTCCGCCATTTAAATTGAAGTAAGAATGATTTGTGATATTTAAGATGCCATCTTCATCACTTAGCGCTTGAAAACTATATACTAATTTATTATCTTCAAGTTTATAAGTAACATCTAGATTTAAGTTACCAGGGAAGCCTCCTGACATATCACCATCAAATAAAGTAAGTGTAATACTATTTTTATTTAATTCTTTTAGACTATATCCTCTAAAGCTTAAATCACCAACACCTGAATGTAGACATTTATCAACTTCATTTAAAGATAATTGATAAGTTTTATCGCCAATCTTGAAAGAACCATTAGCCATACGATTAGCATTTCTACCAACTGTTGCCCCTAAGTGTGGTCCAGTATTTTTGAAATAATCATTTTGATCATCAAAACCTAAAACGATATCTTTATTAGTTTTTTTATCAATAAAAGAAACTAAAGTAGCACCAACATTAGATACTTTAACTTCTAAAAAATCATTTTCTATTGTATAAATCATACTTCACCATTAGCTTTTACCAGCATAGCTGCACCCATTACACCTGGTTCTTTTAAAGAAGCAAGCGCAATTTCAGCAGGTCTAACACCATTGAAATATTTATGATAACTTTCAATCATCTTATCAAAATAATAACTGTTTTGATGATTTGCGACGCCGCCACCAATAACGAAAATATGAGGGTCACAAATTTGGCCAATAGTGGCAAGTAGTTTGCCCATTTGATCAGCCATTTCATTAACTGCATCTATCGCCTTTGGATCACCTTTTTTATAATTATCAAATAAGACTCTAGCAGTACTTCCTTCACCATACAATTTAGAGGCAACCACTCCTAGTCCTCTACCACTTGACAAAGCTTCAATGCTGCCGTTATTTAAATCGCCTTTATTGTCTTCATTTACATCTCTTACGATAATATTACCAATCTCACCTGCGTAACCTGTTTGGCCAGATAAAACATGATGATTAATAATCAGAGCACCACCAATGCCGGTAGAATGTGTAATATAGTAAACAATTGGTTTATCCTTACCAGAGCCCAACATCGCTTCAGCTAGTCCTGCCATATTTGCATCATTGTCAATATATACAGGTAATTTATATCTTTCTTCCAAGATAGCCGCAATTGGATAATTCTTAAAGCCAACTAAATTATTAGAAATAGACATCACCTTATTATAGGTATCAACAGGACCTGGTACAGCTATGCCGATACCCTTGGTACTTGAAATATCATTTATTTGATCAAGCACGGAAAAAATAGCGTCTCTAATTTTTTCTTTAGGACCAATAAGTCCATAGGATTCACTAACATATTCTTCTAAAATCTTGCCTTCATCATCCATCTTGCAAGCCCTTACATTAGTTCCTCCCAAATCAACGCCAACATAATAACTCATAATTATATTCTCCTCTTAGTAGATATAGATTAATTATAAGATATTTTTCCTATTAAATCATAGCCTTTATCATCAATTATTCTAACTTTTACAAAAGAACCTAATTTTAGTTCTTCATCACTCTTGATATAAATAACACCATCTACCCCATCTGGTGCTGACATATAAGATCTA
>CAVEWG010000023.1:0-27209 GCA_963619285.1 Oscillospiraceae bacterium
TGTTGACTCCTTGGACTTTAGAAAGAGAAAAGCCCTTGAAATTAATTGGCCCTAAGGGTTTAAAAGACATGACCGATAATATCACGAAAGCATATAGCTTAGATATTGATATGCGCTTAAATGGCGATGAACCTGCAAATCTAACGGGATATAAAACAATCGTTAAAGAAATAGAACCCAGCTTCAAATCGGGATTTGTATATGAAGATGAAAATGTAAGAGTAGAAGCTTTTCGAGTGAGTCACGGTAAGTTGCAAGCTCTTGCCTATAAGTTTTATGCAGCTGATAAAACTATTTTGATAAGTGGTGACAGCAAGCCCTTGCCAATCATGATTGAAAAGGCAAAGGATGTTAATATCTTGCTACACGAAGTTGAATATACAAAAGGTTTAGAAAACAGAAGCAAGGATTGGCAAGAGTATCATAAAAACGTTCATACTTTAAGTAAGGATCTGGGCTATATTTGCAAATGCGCTAAGCCAAAATTACTTGTTACCTATCATCGTATATATCATATGGACATTTTTTCTAAAGACTATGATGTGTTAGATGAAATGAAAAATAGAAACAAAGAAATAATCCAAGAAATCAAAGATGCAGGCTTTGATGGTAATGTGGTAAATGGGCAAGATTTAGATATCTACTAGGCATATAATGGGTATATGGATGTCTTATCTATTCTTATAATTGTGGCTGAAATAGTGTTTTCTACTTTGTTTATTTATAACGATAAAAAATATCATGATAATAAATCGATTATTTTAAAGACATTAGCTTCTTTAATGTTTGTCTTACTTGCGATTATAAGATATAGATCAAAGGGATTATTGATAGTTATTGCCTTATGTTTTGATATGTTAGGAGACTTTGTATTAATACTTAGGAACAAACATAAAGAAATAAGAGATTTGATATTTGTTTCAGGAACACTATTATTTTTTATAGCTCATATTTTATTTTCCACATATCTAATCGGTTTAAATATAGATCATTTGTCACAAGGAATAATACTATGTACTGTTTTATTTATTTGTATATTCTTTACTTTAGGCAAAAAACTTAATGTAAAGGGAAAAATAAAAGTGTTAGGATGTTGCTACTCATATTTGATACTTCTTACATGTTCTTTTGCGTTTGTTAATTATTTGAATTTAAAGACCACTTACAACTTAGTGTTAATGATTGGTCTTATAATATTCGCATTATCAGATTTGAGTTTGATGACTTATAAATTCGCCAAGCCAAATGATAAAACGTTACAAATTATTTATAGGATTTTATATTATGTATCACAATTAATTATTGCCATTTATATTGGCCTTTTATAAAACTCCCTTGAAAAAGTGTAGTGTATGATAAAAAAGTCACTTGAAAAAGTGTGCTATTTATATGAAAACTCCCTTGAAAAAGTGTAAAATATTAGTATGTTTAGAAGAAAAATAAATGATGAACTGATTGCGTGGAAAAAATCACATAACAAAAAAGCTCTTGTAATAAAGGGCTTAAGGCAAATTGGTAAAACGTATAGTGTGTTGGAATTTGCTAAAAGCAATTATGAAAATGTCGTATATATCAACTTTAAGGAAAGTGAATCCGCTAAAAGGGTTTTTGACGGAGATTTAATTGTTGATCGAATAACCATTGATTTGTCAGCGCTTATTCCTGGTATTAATTTTGTGCCTAATAAAACAGTAATTATTTTTGATGAAATTCAAGAATGTGCTAATGCAAGAACTAGCTTAAAACCTTTTGTGATTGATGGTAGATACGATGTGATTGCGACTGGTTCTTTACTTGGAATAAAAGGATATAATCTCAAAAAAGGGAAAGGTATTCCAACAGGATATGAAAAAATCGTCTATATGGAACCTATGGATTTTGAGGAATTTTTGTGGGCGAAAGGAATAAATGAAATTGTTATTAAATCTATTAAGGATTCTTATAATAATTTAACACCTATAAGAGATCCAATTCATAAATCGATGCTTAGATATTTTAATGAGTATATATGTGTTGGAGGCATGCCAAGAATTGTTGATACATTTATTCAAACTAGTGACATGAATGCTGTGTTTGACGAACAACATGATTTGATTGAAGAATACAAAGATGATTTTGGCAAACATCTTGATGAAAATGAAAAAGAAGTTATTAATAAGAGCTTGCTAGGAAGAATAAATAGGGTATTTGATTCTTTGCCTTCGCAATTAGCTAAAGAAAACAAAAAATTTACTTATTCATCAATCAGTAAGCACGCGAGAAGTAATGAATACGAAACCGCAATACAATGGCTATGTGATTTTGGGTTGATTGTCCCTTGTTATAATTTATCAACAATTGATAGACCATTAGAAGGATATAAGATTGACAATATATTTAAATTGTATTTTAAAGATAGCGGTTTGTTTGTTTCGCTATTGGAAAAGGGCACGGCATATAAAATTTTAAATGGAGAATTAAATATATATAAAGGCGCTATATATGAAAATATTGTTGCTGATATCTTTAGTAAGAATCAGAAAAAATTGTATTATTTCCATAAAGACAGTGGGTTAGAAATAGATTTTGTTACAGTGGTTGACGATAAAACCACAATTATTGAAATAAAGGCTACAAACGGAAATACAAAGTCCGCAAAAACGGTGTTAGAAAACAAAACAAAATACAGCGTTGACCAACTTATTAAATTAGGAGAATACAATATTGGTAAGCAAGATAACATCATCACCTTACCTTATTATCTTGCTTTCTTGATAGATTAGAGGAATATTATGAATAAAGAAGAAATGATTAAAAAATACAAAGATTACCAAGATAAAGTAAATGCTTATGGCTTACTTTTAAACACAACTTATTTTGATAAGGAAACAATCGCTCCTATAAAGGGAAATCAGTATCGTAATAAGATGTTAAATATCATGTCTGGAGAAAGTTACATGATTGAAACTAATCCTGAAATGATTAAGTTGGTAGATGAATTAAGTAAGATGGATTTAGGTGAAGATTTAAATAGAGATGTTTATTTAACTAAGAAATCATTAGAATCTATTAGTAAATTTTCTAAAGATGAAATCATGGAATTTGATTTAGCTTGTTCTAATTCTTTTGATGCTTGGATTGAAGCTAAGAATAAAAATGATTACAAGCTATTTGATAGTCATCTAAAGAAACTTATTGAATTAAGTAAGATGCGTGCTAATAGAAGAAATGATAAAGAAATTGCCTATAATGTTATGCTAGATGACTTTGAAGAAGGAATGACAATTGATAAGTATGATGAATTCTTTGACTTAGTTAAAAAAGAATTAATTCCTTTAATTAAACAAATTAGTGAAAAGAATATTGATGATTCATTTCTTTATAAATATTATCCAAAAGATAAACAAGTTCAATTTAATAAAGAACTATTAAAATATATTAATTTAGATTCATCATGGGGCTATATGGGTATAAGCGAGCATCCCTTTACTAATGGCTTTTCTAAATATGATGTACGTATTACTACAAGCTATGATGAACATAATGTTGCGTCAAATATTTTTAGTGTAATACATGAAACAGGACATGCTCATTATGAACATAATGTCTTGGAAAAATATGAAGGAACTAATATTAGAAAATGTATTTCTAGTGGCATGCACGAATCACAATCACGTTTCTTAGAAAACTATATTGGTAGAAGAAAGTCTTTCTGGACTAATTTGTATCCTGTGTTACAAGATTTATTTAAAGAGAATTTAGGTGATGTATCTTTAGATGATTTTATAAAGGCTATCAATGTTTCAAAGCCATCTTTAATAAGGACGGAAGCTGATGAACTTACTTATCCAATTCATATTTTAATTAGATATGAAATTGAAAAAGGAATTTTTGATGGTAGTATTTCAACTGATAATTTAAATGAAGTATGGAATCAAAAATATAAAGAATATTTAGGAATAGATGTGCCAAGTGATACAGAAGGCATTTTACAAGATATACATTGGTCTAGTGCTTCATTTGGTTATTTTCCAACATATGCTTTAGGTAGTGCTTTTGGCGCTCAATTTATTAGGCAAATGGAAAAAGATATCGATATTGATACTTTACTTGAAGAAAATAATTTTGGTAGTATTGTGGATTATCTAAGAGATAACATTCAATTTGATGGTGCTTTACATAATTTTGATTACATTTTAAATAGAGCGACACATGAATCTTTTAATCCTAATTACTATATTGAATATTTAAAGAATAAATATAAGAATTTATACGACTTATAAAATAAAAAATGGCGCAGTGGGTGGGATTTGAACCCACGTGCCCCAAAGGACAACCGCATTTCGAGGGCGGCTCGTTATGACCACTTCGATACCACTGCACTTAGATTATTATAATATGGAAGAGTATTAGTTTATGAAAATTTTAGTTATTAATCCTGGAAGTACTTCTACAAAATTATCGATATATGAAAATGAAAATGAACTATTTACTGATAGCTATTTTCATGATGCTCCTGTTTTGCTTAAGTATAAACATGTTAATGATCAAATGGATTTTAGAAAAGAAGTAATCATTGATTTTTTAAATAAGCATCATGTTTCATTTGATGAGTTAAGCGCCATTGTAGGAAGAGGTGGTAGTGCCTATCCACAAAAGTCAGGAGTGCTTGAAATAGATGAAAGATTATATCTTGATACTTTAAATGCAGTAGGTGGTAGTGAACATGCCGCTAAACTTGGTGTTATGTTAGCGTATAAACTTGGAAAAGAACATAAGATTCCTTGTTACACAATGGATGCTACAAACGTAGACGAATTGTGTGATTTAGCACGTATCACGGGTATTAAAGGCGTGTATCGAAACGCTCAAAGCCATGTCTTAAATCAAAAGGCGGTCGCAAAATATTATGCTAAACAAATTAATAAAAAATATGAAGAATGTAACTTTATTGTTTGTCATATTGATGGTGGCATAACAGTAAGCGCTCATCAAAAAGGAAAAATGATAGATGGCAATGTTGGTTCTGGTGGCGATGGCTCTTTTAGTCCAACTCGTATTGGTTCAATTCCGGTTTTATCTTTATTGGACTATTTAGAAAACCATTCACTAGATGAAGTAAGACTAATGTGTTCTAGAAGTGGTGGCTTTGTTTCTTGCTTTGGCACAAGTGATGGTGAAAAGATACATGATTTAGTTTTAAATGGCGATAAGAAAGCTACTTTGATTTGGCAGTCAATGATATATAACATAGCTAAAGAAATGGGTGCCATGTCTGCGGTTTTAAAAGGAGATATTGACGCTATTATTTTAACTGGTGGCTTTATTAGATTTGATGATTTAGTAAATGAAATAAAAGACTATTGTAGGTATCTTGGCAATATTGTGGTTATAGAAGATAGGGAAATGGAAACACTAGCTACTCAAACTTATAAAGTATTGATTAATGAAGAAAAGTGTAATAAATATACAGGTGAACCAGTGTTTAAAGGATTTGATTTTTAATATGAATTATTATGATGAGACATTAGAAAAGATTGAAAAGCTTCTTAATGAAAATAAAGAAGATGAAGCTTTATTAATTATCAATGATGAATTAAGACAAGCTTATGTTCCTAAAGACTTTGAAGAAAAATTAATTAAGTATAAGAATAGCTTTCAAAAAGAGCTTGTTAAAAAATCTTTAAGTGATGATGAAATCATCGAATATTTAAAAGGCCCAAAAGAAAAACAATTGATTGCGGTTTCTTTACTAGATAAGAAAAATCTTAGAGACTATGTTGATGTATGCAATGCATATCTAAGTGGCGATGGTTTTATCAATGCCAAAGTATTATTAATTGATTCTTTGATACGTCAAGAAATAGGCGACGATATTACTTTTAACAATAATGGTCTAGAGTTTAACTTTATTCCTAAGTATCAATTGCCAATTGAAGAATCTGATGGATATAGTAGTGGTAATAAGTATTTGGAAGATTATTATATGAAAGATCCAAGTAAATTAAAGATGGCAAAGTCTTTGTTGTATAAAGAACTAATGCTTAATTTGCCAATTAATCTAGAAGAATCAGAAGGCGTGATTATCGCTAAAGATATATGTGAATATATAGAAGAAGCATTCAATAAGGATATATGTACGAAGAAAGAAAATTTGAATTAGTAAGTGATTATAAGCCAACTGGAGATCAACCAAAGGCAATTGAAAAACTAGTTGATGGCTTAAATGAAGGTAAACACGAACAAGTCTTGCTTGGGGCAACCGGTACAGGTAAGACTTTTACTATTGCTAATGTGATAGAGAAAGTAAATAAGCCAACACTTGTTTTCGCTCATAATAAAACACTTGCTGGTCAACTTTATTCAGAGTTTAAGACTTTGTTTCCTCATAACGCTGTTGAATATTTTGTGTCTAATTTTGACTATTATCAACCAGAAGCTTATATGCCAAAGACTGATACTTATATTGAGAAAAATGCCGTTACAAATGATGAAATAGATATGCTTAGAATGTCTACTTATAATTCATTACTTGAAAGAAGTGACGTTATTGTGGTGGCTTCTGTTGCCTGTATCTATGCTAGTAGTAATCCTGATAATTATGAAGATATGTTTTTTACTTTAAAAGTTGGTGAACATATTGATAGACAAGACTTAATTAGGAAATTCATTTCAAGGCAATATATACGTAATGACATTGACAAGTTAAGAGGCACTTTTTCTGTGAAGGGTGATGTCATTGAACTAATTCCTGGACATAACGATAAGATAATTGTACGTATTGAAATGTTTGATGATGAAATTGAAAGAATATGCGAGATAGATCCTGTATCTAAGAATTTATTAAATGCTTATGTTTTATATGTCTTTCCACCAGCTACTGGTTACGCTCGTGATATGAATGATATCAATATTGCATGTGACGCAATAGAGAAAGAATTAGAAGAACGTTTAAAATATTTTAAGGAACAAAATAAGCCTCTAGAATATGAACGTCTTGAACAAAGATGTCGTTATGATCTAGAAGCACTAAGAGAAACCGGCGTATGTTCGGGTATTGAGAACTATGCCATGCATATAGACCATAGACTACCAGGAGAGCGTCCTTATAATTTATTTGATTATTTTCCAAAAGATTTTTTAATTGTGGTTGATGAATCGCATGTTTCTCTGCCACAAATAAAAGGTATGTTTAATGGTGATAGAGCGCGTAAAGAAACATTAGTTGAATATGGATTTAGGCTACCTAGCGCCTTGGATAATCGTCCCCTTAAGTTTGAAGAATTTGAACAAATAGATGCTCAAAGAATTTATATATCAGCCACGCCTGGTGATTATGAATTAGATAAAGTTGATCAGCAAGTAGTTGAACAAATCATACGTCCTACCGGTTTATTAGACCCTAAGATAGAAGTTAGAGAAACAATGGGGCAAATCGATAATTTGTTAGAAGAAATTAGAAAAAATATTGAGAAAAATGAGCGTACCTTAGTTACAACTTTAACTGTTAAGATGGCTGAAGACCTGACTGATTTTTTGAAGAAACAAGATTTAAAGGTAGCTTATTTGCATCATGAAACAAATACTTTAGAAAGAAGCCAAATCATTCATGATTTAAGAGTTGGAACCTATGATGTACTGGTTGGTATTAACTTATTAAGAGAAGGATTAGACTTGCCTGAAGTTAGTTTGGTTGCTATTCTTGATGCAGATAAAGAAGGCTTCCTTAGAAGTGAAAAATCGCTTATTCAAACAATCGGTAGAGCTGCTAGAAACGCCAATGGTAGAGTTATTATGTATGGCGATAATATGACTGATTCTATGTCTAAGGCAATCAATGAGACAAATAGAAGAAGAGCGATTCAAGAAAAATATAATATAGAACATAATATAGTGCCAAAGACTATTATTAAAGAAGTTGCAGAAGTAATACATGGTAAAGAAAGTAAAGAAGCTACTAGCAAGTATCTAAAGAAGAAAACGCATAGTGTTAAGGATAAAGATAAATTAGTTGTGTCTTTGACAAAAGAAATGAATGAAGCTGCTAAGTCTTTGAACTTTGAAAGAGCAGCTGAACTTAGAGATATCATACTAGAAATAAAAGCAGGAAATTAATATGGTACACAAATAAGCGTGTGTTACAATAACGGTATGAGAAAATTAGTTATTATTAGTGGAGTTAGCGGAGCTGGTAAAACCACTGCTTCTAACTATTTAGAAGATAAGGGCTATCGTTGTATAGACCAATACCCTCCAGAGTTGTTAAAAGAACTTATTGATTTAATCGATAACGATGATTCTTTTAAGTACCAAAATGTTGTTTTGACAATTTCACTTATGGATTTAGATAAGTGCGCTAATTTATTAAATAATACTAATTTTAAGGTAACACTTATTCTTTTAGACGCAAATAAAGAAACTGTAATTAATCGCTATAAGTTTACAAGAAGAATACATCCATTGTTAATTAGTAA
Source organism: Oscillospiraceae bacterium (assembly GCA_963619285.1). Lineage (GTDB taxonomy): Bacteria > Bacillota_I > Bacilli_A > Erysipelotrichales > Erysipelotrichaceae > Colivicinus. The sequence goes on from CAVEWG010000023.1 coordinate 8,454, forward strand.
TGTTGCGGATACTTTATCAGAGGCTCTAGATATTGAAAAAGCTATTCTTGATAAGTATAAGAAAAATGGCGTTGTGATTAATACTGATGCTTTATCTATTAAAGATTTTAAAGTTCAATTGTCTAAAGCTTTAAACGATATAGAAGATAGATATCTTTCATTAAGCTTTGTTTCTTTTGGCTTTAAAAATGGCGTACCAACTGATTGTGATACTCTTTTTGACGTACGTTTTTTAGATAATCCTTTCTATGATGAGAATTTAAAAGAAAAAACTGGTAACGATATAGAAGTCAGAGACTTTGTGCTAAGTTCTAAAGAAACAAAAGACTATCTTGTTAAGTTAATTGATTATATGGACTTCATGTTAAAGGCTTATGAAAACAATCAAAATAAGCGTCACTTAACGATCGCGATTGGTTGTACAGGTGGCCAACATAGAAGCGTTACTGTAGCTAATTATTTGTATGAATATTATAAGAATAAGTATGTTTGTCATATAAAACATAGGGAAATAGAAAAATGAAAAAAGTAGTAGTAATTGGTGGTGGGCATGGACAAGCCACCATCATTAAGGGGTTAAAGGGACTTAAAGATATAGAACTAAGTGCTATTGTTACAGTTGCGGATGATGGTGGTTCAACTGGTAGACTTAGAGAACTATATAATATTCCGGCTGTTGGTGATATTCGAAATGTATTGGTTTCAATGTCTGATAATAAAGAATTTAATGAATTATTTGATTACCGTTTTAAAGGTGACAATGAAAATGATGTATCTGGTCACTCTTTAGGTAATCTTGTTTTGGCTGCTTTAATTGAAATCAATAATGGTTCTTTACCTATCGCGGTAAAGGAAATGGGTAGAATGCTTAAGGTAAATGGCAACGTAATTCCATCTAGTTTGGATTCAATTTCTTTATATGCGAAATATAAAGATGGTTCTATTGAAAAAGGCGAAGCTAATATTCCTTCTAAGTTAATGCATATTGATAAAGTGTTCTATGACCATGATGTTCCTGCTAATAAAGAAGCGATTAATGCGATTTTAAAGGCTGATTTAATTATCTATGGTATAGGTTCTTTATATACTTCGATTATGCCAAATGTAATTATCAAAGATATCAATGAGGCCTTGAATAAGTCAAAGGCTAAGAAGATTTATTTTTCTAATGCGATGACCCAAAGAGGTGAAACTTACAATTACAACCTAAAGGAACATATTGATACTTTTAATAGACATAATGTACCTCTTGATTTGGTAATCAAACATAAGGATGTTATTCCTGAAGATATTTTAGAGAAATATATTAAAGAAGAAGCTATTGAAGTAATAGATGAGGGAAATGATGGAGTAGAAGTAATTTCTAGATCTTTACTTGATTTCTCTAGGGGCAAGGTAAGACATAGTCCTGTTAAAATCAGAAAAGTTGTTAAGTCATTGTTGGAGAAAATGTAATGTCTTTTACTACTTTTATAAAACAAGAATTAGCAGTTAAGGAATTAGATGATTGTTGTAAAAGAGCTGAGCTTAGTGCGCTTTTACAATTAACGTCTTCTTTAACTATTTCTAATAGGCAGATGCAACTTCTTATTAGAAGCGAAAATCCAACGACCCAAAAAAGAATTGTTTATTTATTAAAGAAACTATATAAGGTCGATACTGAACTTGTTGTAGTTAAGAAAAATAATTTACGTAAGAATAATATTTATACCGTTAAAACATTAAGTGACGGTAAGGCAATACTAGAAGATGTGGGCCTATATAAAAATGGTTTGTTGAATCATCCAACTTACTTAATTGTTGCGAAGAATTGTTGCGCTAAGAATTATCTTGCGGGTTGTTTTTTGGCCTATGGTTCATGTAACACACCTACTAATAAAAATTATCATTTGGAGTTAGCACTTAATGAAATTGAACATTGTAACTTCGTGGTTAAGTTATTAAGCAGATTTAATATAGAGGGCAAGATTTCCAAAAGAAGAAATAAGAATATTGTCTATATCAAGAAAGCGGAAATGATTTCTGATTTCTTAAAAATCATAGGCGCTTCAAACGCTTTATTGGAATTTGAAGATGCTCGTATTGAAAGAGACTTTAAGCATTCTTTAATTAGAATCGATAATTGCGAAATCGCCAATGAAATGAAGTCTTTAAAGGCCGCCAATGAACAAATCGATTACATGGAAGCTATTAAACAAGCTAATAAATATAATGATTTAGATGAGAAACTCAGAAATGTTATTGACATTAGATTAGAGTTTAAAGATTATTCATTAAATGAGTTATGTGATGAATATAGTAATCGATATGGTGAAACAATATCTAAGTCTGGTTTAAAACATCGTTTAAATAAAATAGAAAGTATCGCAAGGAGTTTATGATGAGAGAAGTAGTTGTCCATAGTTTTGAAGAACTTCAAAATTTAGTATTTAAGGATTGTTATGACGCTAAGATACATCGTTATCGTAATGATTATGTCTATAGAGGTGTATCTGATGGCAATTATCCATTAATAACGACACTAAATAGAGAGTGTTCACATGATTTAAGTCTAGAGACTAATATCATTCGTTCTTTTAAAAAGTATGGTTTTGATGAATTAAAGGATATTGATTCTTTTTGGCAAATGTTGGCAACAGGTCAACATTTTGGCCTTCCTACTCGTTTGCTTGATTGGACTTATTCACCTTTAGTTGCGGCTCATTTTGTGACTGTTAATTTAAATGACTATGATAAAGATGGGGCTATTTATTGTATAGATACTAATGATTCTGTTGAAACACTTCCTGATAAGTTAAAGGAAGAAGTTGTAAAAAGAAATACTAGTACTTTTACGGTAAACAGTTTAGAAAAAAATGCCAGGAATTTAACTGAGCTTCAATCGCTTTCTGATAAGCCTTTCTATTTGTTCTTTGAACCTGCAAGTGGTGATAATAGAATGATTAATCAGTATTCTTTATTCTCAGTATGTTCTGATTCAAAGATTTTAATTTCCGATTTGTGTAAAGAAGATAGTTCTTTATATAAGATAATTATTCCAAAAGAAAACAAATTAGAAATAAGAGATAAACTGGATTATATCAACATTTCTGAAAGAGTGATTTATCCAGGACTTGATAGTGTATGTAGCTGGATTGCGCGTAGATACGCAAAGATTGGAGACTAATATGAGCTATGTTGTTATTACAGGAGCAAGTTCAGGCATCGGTAAAGAATTTGCGAAAAGATTTGCGAGAAGAGACTTTGATTTATTACTTGTTTCAAGTAATGAAGAAAAACTGCTTAAGGCTAAGGAAGAAATAAACGAAGGAAATAATGTCAATATTCTTACTTTAGCATTGGACTTATCTTTAAAAGAATCTAGTAAGCAATTATATGATTATGTTATTGAAAATAACTTAGATGTAGTAAGTCTTATAAATAATGCAGGCTTTGGTGACTTTAAACAATTTTTGGATGGTAATCTTGAAAAGTACCAAAAGATGATTGATCTAAATGATAGAGCCCTTATGTCTTTATCTTATTTGTTTGGCAATTACTTTAAACAAAAAGGTTTTGGCCATATCGTAAATATCGCTTCTATTGCGGGTTTTATGCCAGGGCCTTATATGAGTGTTTATTATGCTTCTAAGGCTTTTGTGCTTAATTTCTCATTGGCTTTAAAAGATGAACTTGAAAAATATAATGTTAAGGTTACTACAATTTGTCCAGGCCCAATTGATACTAATTTTTGGAATAGGGCTGATGTAGAAATGACTTCTTTTAAGAAAAAATTCTTTACAAGAAGCGTTAAACAAATTGTTGATTCAGGTATGAATAGAATTGATGATGGTGGTGGACTACTTGTTGATGGTATCTTTAACAAAATGGCTGCTGTGGCAACAAGAGCCGTTTCTAAACAAACTTTGACATTAATTGTAAGATTAGTTAATCAAAAGATTGGCAACAAGGGGGAATAATGAAAGTTGTTTTTGATCATCTGACAAAAATCTTTAAGAACGCTCATAAGGGCGGTAAGGATGTTATTGCGGTAAATGATTTTTGTTTCGAAATACCTGATGGTAAGCTTGTTGGTTTACTTGGCCCTTCAGGATGTGGTAAGTCTACTTGCCTAAATTTAATTTGTGGATTAGAATCACCAAGTTCTGGCAAAATCTTTTTTGATGGTGATGACGTCACTGACTTGCCTCCAGAAAATAGAGGTGTAGGCATGGTGTTTCAAAACTATGCTTTGTATCCTCATTTAACCGTTAAAGAAAATATTTGTTTTCCATTAGAGAATTTAAAAGGTAAAAATAAACTAAGTAAAGAAGAAATGAATAAGAAAGCACTAGAAGCTGCTAAACTTGTTCAAATCGATGAATATATGGATCGTTATCCCAAACAATTATCAGGTGGCCAACAACAACGTGTGGCAATTGCGCGCGCTTTAGTAAAGCTGCCTAATGTTTTATTACTTGATGAGCCACTTAGCAATTTGGATGCTAGACTTCGTCTACAGACACGCGAAGAAATCAGACGTATCCAAAAGGAAACGGGTATTACAACTATTTTTGTAACTCATGACCAAGAAGAGGCAATGTCTATTTCTGATGTGATTGTTGTTATGAAGCAAGGCGTTGTTCAACAAATTGGTAAGCCTCAAGATGTTTATGATAATCCATGTAACTTATTTGTTTCTAAGTTCTTGGGAACTCCTGCTATCAATGTGTTTAATGGCTATATTAAAAATAATAAGCTTTATATTGGCAATGATTGTATTAAAGATGTAAAAGCTAGTGATCAAGAAGTTATTGTTGGTATTAGACCTGAAGGCTTAGTAGTTGATGAAAAAGGTGTACTTAATTGCGAGTTTGTTAGAAGAGAAGTAATGGGCAGAGACCATAGTGTTGTTTCTCATAATAAGAATTGTATTTCTGATGTTGATATACGTGCCATTATTCCAAGTGAAACTAAAGTGAATGAAACAAGTGAGACTATTTCATTTTCAATAAAAGCAAGTAAGATGTATGTCTTTGAAAAAGAAAGCGAAAGAAGATTAGATGTTTAAGAAAAATAACTTAAAGGCGTGGTTATACCTACTACCTGCTTTACTTTTCTTAGGGGCATTCATGGTATATCCACTTATTGATGTATTTGTTTATTCTTTTGAAGAAGCTTTTAATTTCGCTTCAGGAACAAGTCAGGGAACAGGCATCTATAATTACCAATATGTATTACGTGATCCTTATTTTTTACAGGCTTTAAAAAATACTTTTATATTAGTAATTATTACGGTACCCTTGTCTACTTTCTTGGCTTTGCTTATTTCTTTAGCTTTAAATTCAATTAAGAAATTAAAAGACTTATTTCAAACGATATATTTCTTGCCATATGTAACTAATACTTTAGCTGTTGGCTTGGTGTTTATGATTTTGTTTAAGAAAACAGCTTATTCAGATGGTTTGGTAAATTTATTAATTAATTCATTGGGCTATTCATCAATTGATTTTATTGATGGGCCATACTTCGCAAAGATGTTTGTCTTATGTTTCTATACAATATGGGTAGTATTGCCTTTTAAGATTTTGATTCTAACAAGTGCTTTAGCTAGTGTTAATGAAGATTACTACAAGGCCGCTAAAATCGATGGTACAAGTAAGTTTAGAATTTTTACTAAGATTACTTTACCGATGATTTCGCCAATGATTTTCTATTTGATTATCACAGGTTTTATCGGCGCTTTTAAAGCTTATAGTGATGTTGTTGCGATATTTGGCACAGATTTAAATGCGGCAGGTATGAATACAATTGTTGGCTATATCTATGATATGTTATATGGTTCTTCTGGTGGTTATCCTTCGTTTGCCTCAGCGGCTGCCATTATTTTGTTTGTGATTGTGCTTACGATTACCATAATTAATTTATTGGTTAAGAAGAAGGTGAACTATGAATAATTATGCAGCGATAGAGAAAAAATCTAAGACTAAAAATATTATCTTAAAAGTTCTTGTTTATGTTTTCTTGATAATTTGGGCAATTGTTGTTTTATTTCCTTTTTATTGGATGATTCTAACATCTTTAAAAAGTTATAGTGCTTACAATGGCGAATATATTCCAAAGTTCTTTACTTTAAGCCCAACTTTAGAAAATTATTCGCAAGCTTTTACTGCAGTACCGCTTGCGCGTTATTTCTTAAATACTTTAATATTTACACTTATCACAACAGCTTTAATGTTGATTGTAGTAGTGTTGGCAGCTTTTGCGTTTGCGCGTTTAAATTTTAAGGGCAAGGATTTTACTTTTACAGCATTCTTATCTTTAATGATGATTCCAAATGAGCTTGTAATTATCACAAACTTTGTGACTATCACAAACCTTGGTTTAAGAAATACTTTTACGGGTTTAATTCTTCCAAGTGTTACTAGCGTTTTCTATATTTATTTGTTAAAGGAAAACTTTGAACAAATTCCTGATTCTTTATATAAGGCTGCAAAAGTTGATGGTACAAGTGATTTAAAGTACTTGTTTAAGGTAATGATTCCAATTTGTAAGCCAACTATTGTGACGGTTGTTATTTTAAAGATAATAGAGTGTTGGAATGCTTATGTATGGCCAAGACTTATCACTGATAATGAGATGTATTATCTTGTTTCTAATGGTATTCAAACCATTAGAGAAAGTGGTTTTGGTAGAGAAAATATTCCGGCGATGATGGCGGCGGTTGTGCTTATTTCGATTCCTTTGATTATCTTGTTCTTGTGTTTCCATAAAAAGATTATGGAAGGTGTTTCAAGGGGAGGTACTAAGGGATGAGAAAGCTAGCTTGTTTATTAATTGTTTTACTTATTTTAAGTGGATGTCATGGCACTACTAGTACTAGCTCATTTACAGTACCTGAAGAATTTGATACTTCCAATACTTATGAGATTACTTTTTGGGCTAAGAATGATTCTAATAAGACACAGGTTCAAATTTATAAAGACGCTATAGAGAGTTTTGAGAAGCTTTATCCAAATATCAAGGTTAATCTTTCTTTATATACAGACTATGGTCAAATCTATAATGATGTAATCACAAATATTTCAACAAATACTACTCCTAATGTATGTATTACTTATCCAGATCATATTGCGACTTATTTGACTGGTAATAATATTGTTGTGCCTTTAGATGATTTGATGTCTAATGAAAAATATGGACTTGGTGGCAGCGAACTTAAGTATGATGGACCTAGTAAGAACGAGGTTATTGATAAGTTTCTTGAAGAGGGTGTAATTGATGGCAAACAATATGCTTTACCATTTATGCGTTCTACTGAGGCTTTATATATCAATAAGACTTATGTAGAAAAACTAGGTTACAAGATTCCTGATGTGGTAACTTGGGACTTTATCTTTGAGGTTAGTGAAAAAGCACTTGAACAAGATGAAGATGGCAATTACTTGGTCAATGGCCAAAAGACTTTGATTCCTTTTATTTATAAGTCTACTGACAACATGATGATTCAAATGCTTAAACAAAAGGAAGCGGGCTATTCTGATGATGAAGGCAATATTTTGATATTCAATGATACAACCAGAGATATCTTATTAGAGATTGGTGAGCACGCCAAGACAAAGGCTTTCTCAACGTTTAAGATTTCTAGTTATCCCGCAAACTTTTTAAATGCTGGTCAATGTTTATTCGCAATCGATTCAACTGCTGGTTCAACTTGGATGGGAAGTGAAGCTCCTCTTGTTGATATTCCTGAAGATAAATTAGTTGAATTTGAAACAGTAGTAAAAGAGATACCACAATATGATACAAGTAATCCGCAAATGATTTCGCAAGGCCCTTCAATTTGTATCTTTAATAAAGATGATAGTAATGAGGTTTTAGCGTCATGGTTATTTGCCCAATATTTATTGAGCGATGATATTCAAATCGCATATAGTGAAACTGAAGGCTATATTCCTGTTACTAGTAAGGCGATGAATACTGATACTTATCAAGATTATTTGGCAAATGAGGGTATTGATAATAATGAACACTATAAGATAAAGATAGAGGCTGTTAAATTACTTATTGATAATATCGATAATACTTTTACAACAAGTGTCTTTAATGGATCAGCTTCTTTAAGAAATGCGGCTGGTCAATTGATTGAAGAAACAACCAAGGGCGCTAGAAGAGGCAAGACTATTGATGATGAATTTATAGATACTTTATTTGATGATGTTACTTCACTTTATAGATTAGATCAAATAAAGGAAACGACAAGTGATTTAGGTCCTCTTCCTACAGCGTCTAAGGCACTACTTATAACACTTGGTGTTGTGTGGTTGTTTATTGGTGTTTATTTTGTAAGGTTGAAAGTTAAGAAAGAAAAATAAAAGATGGTTTCCCATCTTTTATTTTGTCTTCTTCTCGACATCGCTTGCTTTCTTTTCTAAATCTTCAACAACATTTAGAATCTTAGGCAAGTTTTCTTTAACAGTGCTTGAGAATAAATCGCCATATTTTTCGATTGTCTTAATAGCGTTTTCTAGATCTTTAGCACTATCAGTTGCAGATCCATCAGATTTAGCGTTCTTGATTGAATCAAATACTTTCGCTAATTCTTCTGGACATTTGCCTTCTTTCTTTAAGGCTTCGATTTCTGGTTCTAGTGTTTCAGTAAGCTTTGATAACTTACTCATGTCAACTAGAGAACCAATAACGTCTAATAACATACCCATTTTTAGAGCCCTCCATTATTTAAATTATAACAAATTTAAAATATAATGTTTTCCATGATTAAAACAATTTTATTAGATATAGATGGAACTTTAACAAATTCCAAGAAAGAAATCACACCACTTACTAAAAAGACTTTATTAGATGTTCAAGAAAAGGGAATTAAATTGTGTTTGGCTTCAGGTAGGGCAACCCATGGTTTAGCTAAGCTTGCTCATGAGTTAAAAATGGATGAATATGAGGGGTATTTAATTTCATATAATGGTGCAAGAGTTACTAATGTTAATGAAACTAAAGAGTATTTTAGCAATTTTTTAAATAAAGATAGAGCTAAAGAATTAATCAAGCATCTTTCAAAATTTGATGATCTTGTTTATGTTTTAGAAGAAGGCAATTATGTAATTACTAAGGATTGTTTCAAGAATACAATCATGTATAAGGATAAGCCTTTTAATGTGCTTGAATATGAAACAAGAATGAATAATTTGCTGATTAGAGAAGAATATGACTTAGTTAAGTATTTAGATCATGATACACCTAAGGTATTAACTTATGCATCACCTGAGTATTTAAGAAGTAATTATCAAGAGATGATGAAGGGCTTTGATGATTTAAGCGCAGTCTTTTCAGCTGATTTCTTCTTTGAGTTTACTAATAAGGGCATTGATAAGGGTAGTGTAATAAAAGATGTGCTTGTTGATAAGCTTGGTTTAAAGCTGGATGAAATGGTAGCTTTTGGTGATGCGGAAAATGATATCACAATGCTTAAAACTTGTGGACTTGGGATATGTATGGCAAATGGCCAACAAAAGGCCAAAGAGGCGGCTGATAGAGTGTGTGGTGATAATGACCACGATGGTATTGCTTATGCTTTAAAGGAAATAATTTGTTAGGGTTTTCACACAGTTTACACACAAGGGTGTTAGACTATAGTCAATTGATGATAAATAATTTTTTCATTAAAAACCTTCCAAATGTAAAAAGCCTTGAAATAGGCTTTTTACTTTGTGTAAGTGAATGATAAAATACATAAGAAAAAAAGGAGTTAAAAGATGTCTGATTATGTAATTACTTGTTGTTCAACTGTTGATTTATCAGATGAACTATTGAAAGAAAGAAATATACCTTACGCCAGTTTTACTTTTACTGCTGATGGTAAAACATATAGCGATGATTATGGAAAGTCTTATCCAATTGATAAGTTCTATAAGGATATAGCTAATGGCATGCAACCTGTTACTTCTCAAGTAAATGTTGAGGATTATACCTCATTATTTGAGCCTATCTTAAAACAAGGTAAAGATGTATTGCATCTTACTTTATCTAGTGGTATTTCTGGTACTTATAATAGTGCTAATACTGCTGCGTCTTTATTGAATGATAAATATGAAAACAAGGTACATGTAGTTGATTCTTTATGTGCTAGCGCTGGTTATGGTTTGATTGTGATTATGGTTAAGGATAACCAAGAAAAGGGTATGTCTTTAGAAGATAACTTGAAGTGGATTGATGAAAATAAGACTAAGGTAATCCATTGGTTCTTCTCTACTGATTTGAGCTCTTTCATTAGAGGCGGCCGTATTTCTAAGACTGCTGGTTTCTTTGCGGGAGCACTTCAAATTTGTCCATTAATGTGCGTGTCAGAAACAGGTAAACTTGAAGTTCTTGAAAAGATTAGAACAAAAAAGAAATCTGAAAAAACTGTAGTTGAAAAAATGATGGCTGAAGTTGGCCCTGATTATGATGGCTATGTCTTTATTTCAAATTCTGCATGTTTCGATGATGCTAAGGCAGTGGCAGATATGATTAAGGAAAGTTTTAAGAATGTTAAGGAAGTTAATATCTTTAATATCGGTACAGTAATTGGAACCCATACTGGTCCTGGTACTGTTGCGACATTCTATTTTGGAAATAAGCGTGCTGTCTAAAGAAGAGATGTGGCAAGCATTTTGTCTTGCCAATAATCTAGATATAAATACTAAACATGATTCTTTTAAATTTTGTGGTGGTGGCTCAATAGGCGATAAATTAGCTAATCTTGTCAAAGATGGTGTTAAAACAGCAACGTCTAGTGCAAAACTTGGGTACGACATAGAAAACGAACCATTACCTCAAGTTGGTGATTTAAGTATAATCTTATATGGTGATGAAAGTGCTGCTTGTATTATTGAAGAAACAAGTGTTTCTATTGTTCCTTTTAATAAAGTGAGTAGCCAACACGCTTATAAAGAAGGTGAAGGTAATAGATCACTTAAACAGTGGCAAGAACTGCATCGTGATTTCTTTAGTTTAGAGTATAAGGAATATGGCTCTACTTTTGATGAAAATGCTGATTGTGTTTTAGAAGAATTTAAAGTTGTATATAAGTAAAAAAATAGGTCGTTGATATATCAACGACCTATTTTAAGACATTAATCTAATACAAATTCTTTTATTTCACCATTAACTTTAATAACTAGGTATTTAGCTTCTGGTTTAATATATACTTCAGATTCTTCAACATTTTTTAAAGCTATTTTATTTTGTTTAAGTACAGCTTTAATTTCATTTTCCAAATCAGTAACATCTACTTCTTTTTCTTCAAATTGAACAATAGTTTTAGTTTTCATGCTTAATCTCCTTTTCCTTATTGTACTACTTGTCTATTAATTAACAATCATCATCTTCTAATAATTGTCTAAGACTTTCTAATGGTCTATTTGGTTTGTGTTCGATTTTTTTGTCTTGTCTAAAGTTATCGTATCTTTCGATGAATTCTCTAGATGACATTCTACTTGCGCCATTGGCAAAGACTCTTATTTGTTCAAGGTAGTCTGATGTAACAACGATTACTTTGTATTCTTTATTTAATTCTTTGGATTTATTTTCGATGTATTCATCGGCTGTTTGTTTATTTTTGGTGTAAACAATAGTAATGTTATCGTGTTTGATGATTCTTGATCTTTTTTCTTCGGTCTTATAGGCATCAAAGACTAGTACGCATTGTCCATTTATGTATCCGGCAAAGTCACATACCATATCAACTACTTTATCTCTTAGAATTGCGAAATCTTCTTCTTTATATTCTTTTAGAGTATGTAAAAGATTGTAGCCATCAATTAGATAAATAATATCTTTATAGTTTATTATTTGTTCTTCTTTGATTTCTTCTTTCTTTTTAGTTATTGTTCTAATCTTTGGCTTATAGGTGTTATTAAAAACTCTTCTTAATTCTTCGTCAGATATTTCTTCTCTTTTATAAATATATGGTTCCTCTTTAGATTCAAACTCATCTAGTTCTAGCAGACTAGATTCCTCCATTTGGGGTTCCTCTAAATTAGATTCGAACCCTATGAAACCATCTAAAGAAACATCTAGATTAAATTTATCTTTAATTATTTTGATGATTATTTCTTCTTTTAAAGAACTATTTACATTAATAGTTACTAAATCGTTATCTAGTTTTATGTTGAGCTCTGGCATTAAATCATTTAGCGACTTAATTTTGTTAAATAAGGTATAGGCGTTAAGATTAGAAACGATCATTCTATTATTTAAGATATCTATATCTTCATCATTGATTAAGCTAGGCAAATAGGTTCCGACTTTATACTTTATGCCAGAAACTGCCACAACATCGTTTTGATTGGCTTCTTGGATTATTGAATAATTGTTTCCGTTAATGGAATATATTTCATTAATTTTATTGTTTGAATCAAAGGTTGTCTTATTTAAAAGAGTGCCGCTTAATATTTTTAGATGGGCGTATCCTTTTTCATCATACTTATAGATATAAGCATTTAAAATATCGGATTCTTGTTTAGAAACAGTATATTTATCTAGTGCTTCTAGCAGCAAATCGATGTTGATGTCTTTTAGGGCTGAACCATAAACAAGGGGAACTATTTCGTGATTACTTAACGATGTTTGTGCATCTAATATCAATTCATCTTTAATTAATTCTTCTAATTCATCTATAGTCACAATGTTTTGGCTTATGTTTTCTTTTAGTTTGTGAATTAATGCTTCATTTGTTTCATGTGCGATATCAATTTTATTTAGAAAGATGAAGGTTTTAATATTATCTTGTTTAAGTTTCTCATATATTGGCTTTGCGTAAGTAAAATCATCAATGGCCGATATTATAAGTATTGCATAGTCAATAATATTAAGACTTCTATCTCTTTCTGAGCTCAAATCATTATGTCCTGGTGTGTCGATATAGATGTATTCTTTATCTTTATAGGAAAAGCGCGCTTCTTTATTGAAGATGGTGATGCCTTTTTCTTTTTCGACATTATTAAAGTCGAGATAGGCATCTTTGTGGTCTACTCTTCCTTTTTTGCGTATAACGCTGTTTTTGTACAGTAAACTTTCTGATAATGTTGTCTTTCCAGCGTCTACTTTGGCTAAAGCGCCTATAACGATTTTTTTCATGTCTATATTTTAAAAAAATTATTATGGATGGTCAAAAAATTAACATGTTATGTGAATAACTAAACAATCTCAGTGTATAATATAGGGTAGCAAGGGGAAAATTAATGAGTGATGTAAGAATCATTGAGGTTAAGCAGTCTGTTTTTGCCAACAATGACAAGAGGGCTAATGGCCTTAGAAATGAACTAAAGGAAAAGAAAACTTATTTATTAAATGTAATGTCTTCACCGGGTTCTGGTAAGACTACTACTTTAGTAAAAACAATTAATCTATTAAAAAATGATTTAAAGATAGCGGTTATGGAAGCGGATATTGATTCTGATAAGGATGCAGTAACTGTTAGTAAGGAAACTGGTGTTGATTCTATCCAAATTCATACTGGTGGTATGTGCCACTTAGATGCGGATATGACAAGACAGGGAATAGAAGAGTTAAAGGAACACTATGATTTAATAATCTTAGAGAATGTTGGAAATCTTGTGTGTCCTGCTGAATTTGATACAGGTGCTTGTAAATCGATAAGTATCTTATCGGTACCAGAGGGTGATGATAAGCCACTTAAGTATCCACTTATGTATCAAGTATGCTCACTTGTTTTGATTAATAAAATTGATGTTCTACCTTATTTTGATTTTAATCTAGATAAGTGTAAAGAATATATCGGCAGACGAAATCCTAATTGCGACATTATTCCAATTAGTGCCAAAACCGGGGAAGGTGTAGACAAGTTTGCCAAATGGCTAAAAGAAGAAGTTACTAAGTGGAAGGAGTAAAAAATGCCAGAAATGTCAAAAACAATTGTCCCTCCACACATGGGGGACAAACAACCTAGTGAAAAGATTATCGCATTAGGTAAGAAAATCACGGATGTTGCCAAGCACAAACTTGGTAAGGTTACATCAGATGATCCAGAATATTGGGGTCTTGCGGGAATTGTTACAGATGAAATGGCTGATGTAGCTTTAAAGATGAAGCTTCGTCAACATTATACTTTTAAGGAACTAAAGGATATGAATCCTGAGCTTAGTGAAGAAAAACTTCAAAGCTTATTAGATGAAATGTCTTATATTGGTTTATTAGAATATGATTATGGTTACCACTATGACCACAATGGTCGTACTGCACCTCAAAGTGAGAGAAGATATATTCTTCCTATGTTTGTTCCAGGTTCTGCTGAATTATTCAATATGGAAGAAGATAGTGAAGGCAATAACCAACGTCTAAAGGATCATCCTGAAGTTGCGTCTTTCTTTGAGAGAATGACTTTTATTCCATTAGATGGAATTACTCAACTTGTACCTCCAGGTGGTGCTGGCGTAGGTATGCATGTTATTCCGGTTGAAAAGGCTATTTCAATGGAAAATAAGAAAGTTGACTTAGAACAACTATCTTATTGGTTAGATAAATATGAAGGCCATATTGGTGTTGGTAGATGTTCTTGCAGAGCTAGTAGAAAGGTTCTTGATGAGGGCTGTGCTGATGATGACCAAGCATGGTGTATTGGTGTGGGCGATTTCGCTGATTATTGTCGCGAAACTCATAAGGGTCATGATATAACCAAAGAAGAAGCTTTGGCTATTCTAAAGAAGGGTGAAGATCTTGGCTATGTTCACCAAATTACTAATATCGATGGTGATAATAAGATTTTTGGTATTTGTAACTGTAATGTAAATATTTGTAACGCTTTAAGAACATCGCAATTGTTCAATACTCCAAATATGTCAGCTAGTGCTTATCGTGCAAAAGTTGAAGCTAGTAAGTGTGTTGCATGTGGCAAGTGTGTTGAAGTATGTCCTGCTGGTGCTGTTAAACTTGGCCAAAAGTTATGTAAGGCTGATGGTTCAATGATTAAGTACCCTCGTCATGAATTACCTGACGCAGTTAAATGGGGTAAGGATAAATATGATGAAAACTATCGTGACAACAATAGAATAAATTGTTATGACACAGGTACTGCTCCATGTAAAACAGCATGTCCTGCTCATGTTTCTGTTCAAGGCTACTTAAAGAAGGCTGCAGAAGGCAAGTATGATGAGGCTTTAGCTTTAATCAAGAAGGATAATCCATTCCCAGCTATTTGTGGTAGAGTTTGTAACAAGCGTTGTGAAGATGCATGTACTAGAGGAACAATTGATAGAGCTGTTTCTATTGATGCGGTTAAGAAATTTATAGCTGACTTAGAAATTAAGGAAGAACATAGATATGTACCTCCTGTAAATATGGCTGTATCTCCAATGAGAAGTGTTAAGCTTGATAGATGGCCTCAAAAAATCGCTATTATCGGTGCTGGTCCTGCTGGTTTATCTGCTGCTTATTATTTAGCTACTATGGGATATGTTCCTACAGTATTTGAAAAGAATAAAGAGCTTGGTGGTATGATGCGTTATGGTATCCCATCATATAAATTAGAAAAAGATGTTATCGATGCTGAAATTGATGTTTTAAAGAAACTTGGTGTTGAATTTAAGACTGGTACAGAAGTAGGCAAAGATGTTACTATTGCCGATTTAAAGAAACAAGGCTATAAGGCATTCTATATCGCAATAGGTTGTCAAGGTGGTAGATATCCAGGTGTCAATAATGATCATGCCAAGGGTACTACTATCGCTGTTGATTTCTTAAAAGAAGCTTATGAAAACCAAAGCCAAAAATTTGATGGCGATGTTGTTGTTGTAGGTGGCGGCAATGTTGCGGTGGATTGTGCTAGAACTGCTCATAGATTTGGTGCTAAAAACGTTAGCATGTTCGCACTTGAAACAAGAGAAACAATGCCTGCAAGTAAGGATGAAATCGAAGAAACTCTAGAAGAAAACATCACAATCAACAATGCTTGGGGTCCAAAAGAACTTAAGGTTGATGAAAAGGGTCATGTAACTTCTGTTGTATTTAAGAAGTGCACAGCAACTATCGTTGATGGTAAATTCAATCCTCAATATGATGAAAATGAAACAATGGAAGTAAAGGCTGACAAAGTAGTATTCGCAATCGGTCAAGCTGTTGTTTGGGGCGATATGTTAGAAGGCACTGGTGTTAAGTTCCATCATGGAAATTATCCTGTTGCGGATAAGATTACTTATCAAACTGATGATCCTGATATCTTTGTAGGTGGCGATGTTTATACTGGTCCTAAGTTTGTAATTGACGCAATTGCTCAAGGGCACTTAGCTGCTGAAAGATTACATAGACATGTTCATGAAGGTGCTAGCTTAACTATTGGTTTAGATAAGAGAGAATTCATTGAATTAAATAAGAATGATATTAGAATTGATGATTATGATCATGCTCAAAGACAAGTAGAAGGCCTAAAGGGAATCGATCATCCTGATATGTCATTCAAGGAAAATAATGCTGGTTTAACAGAAGAACAAGTTAGAATTGAAACTAAGAGATGTCTAGGCTGTGGTGCTAGTGTTGTTGACCCTCATAAGTGTATCGGTTGTGGTCTATGTACTACAAGATGTGAATTTGACGCAATCAAGTTACATAGAACTCATCCAGAAGCCACAACTATGATTAAGGCAGAAGATAAGTTCAAGGCTATTGGCCCTTATGCTGCTAAGCGTGCTTTAAAGATTGCCTTACACATTAAGCCAAAAGAAGTTGACGACTAATGCATGAATTAGGTGTTGTCTTTTATGTCATAGAGGAATGTGAAAAGGTAGCTCAAGAAAACAAAGTAAATCATATTAATTCAGTTACAATACAACTTGGAACAGTGAGCGGTGTAATTGATAAATACTTAATTGATTGTTGGGATTGGGCAGTTAGTAAGCATGATATTATGACTAATTGTGAATTGAAGATAGAAAAGATTAAAGCTATTACTCATTGTGAAGATTGCGGTGAAGACTATAACACAATAATCTATGGCAAGACTTGCCCGCATTGTAAAAGCGAGAATACTTACTTACTTCAAGGAAATGAATTTTATATTAAAGAAATGGAAGCTGAATAGCTTCCATTTCTTTAGTCAATTTCAATTGTTTGCAACGCTTTTATGCACCAGTCTTTATTATTGTACATCGTGTCGAATCCTCCATACGCAATCGTCCAATAATAAGTGCCATCCTTATAATATAAAGCTGCGATGCTATAATTTTTCTCTTCACCCGTAGACTTAGATGTTAATTTTTTATTAATCAAAATGATTTTATCTTCATCTTTTTCAACAATTTTAGATTCTTCCTCTTTGTTAAAATCTGAATAAAATTTATCAGCCATGTCATTAAATTCAGGTATACTTGTTGAATATTGTTCTTTGCCAACTGTAATATTTATTCCAGTGATGCTATCAGTAAAGTGATATGTATTATATGAATTATAGTCTTCTAAAAAGTTAGTGTTTTCGTTTACTTTAATTACTAAATCAAAACAAGAGACTTCTTTAGATAAATTATATTTTTGGTTTTGGCAGGCAACTAATAATATGATAATTGCTATGATGGCGATAATATTTATTATTTGTTTATTTTTAAGATCCATATGTGCCACAAGCTCTACTTTCGTATTTGTTTTCTGTTGGTGTATAACCATCATTGAAAGGAATATACTCGTATCCTTCTATATCTATGTATTTGTATTTATAATACGTTCCCCAATCAGAGCTCCAACTTTTAAGAGCAATAGGATGTCCGATGTTTGTTATCCTCCTTGGAGTTGAAAAATCCCCATAAAAAGCCTTTGCAATCGTTCCATCACAAAAATCTACAATTATTACATTTGAATAATATGGCCCTCTAGGTTGTATTGTTACTTCGCTTTCCTCGTTTTCAGCTTGCATAAAAGATGATCCAGATATTGTTAAGACAATAATCATGGACAAAGTTAATAAAATTTTTTTCATAAGATATTCTCCCTTCAATATATATCTAAATGCATTTATTAACTAAATTATCTATAACCGTTAGATGCTAAGCAACAAAAATATGCAAAAAATGAACCATTTTCCTTATATTCATCTACTCAGTAGTGATATTTATATATTTTTGTCCACGATATTCAAATAACATAATGGCGTTATTATAGAAATCGATATTTGGCAATATATCTAGATTGCTTATTATTTGATTTATTGGTGTAAAAGGATAATCACTTCCATATAACAAGTGATCAGGTGTTGTAATAGATAGCAATAGATTCAATGCTTCATTTGAGCTTAATCCTGATACATCATAATATAGTCTATTAAAGCTTTCTTTTATATCGATGTTTAAATCAAGTACTTTTGATATGCCTACAAAACGATTATAGATATTTGGTAAGAAAGAACCGGAATGGGGAATAATCCATTTGATATTAGGATATCTTAGTATCACGTTATTACCGATTAGATTTAATACGGCTCGTGTTGTGTCGGCTATAAATTCATAAAGGGGTACAGGTCCTGATGAAAATAATCCTTCTTTTATTGGCTCAGGTTTTGAAGGATGAATTACGCAGATTGTGTTTCTTTTGTTCATTTCTTCCATTAATGGATCTAATGATTTATCACCTAGATATAGTCCTCTAGAATTAGATGCAAGCTTTATGCCATCAGCATTTAATTTATCCTTTGAATAATTAAGTTCTTGAATGGACGCCTTAATGTTAGGAAGAGGCAAACAAGCGAAATAGCCAAGGGAATTATTTTCTTTCTTTAGGTTA
>CAVEWG010000024.1:0-23618 GCA_963619285.1 Oscillospiraceae bacterium
ATATTAAGTAATTTATTTATATCATTAAGAGGTAGTCTATTAATAATCTATGGCCAAAAAATAACCCATAGCCTAAGAAGTAGTCTAATAAACAAATACTATGGCTTAGAAACAGATACTCAATCAAAGTACCAACCAGGAAACATTGTATCTAGATTTATCAACGATGTTGATTCTATAGAATCATTATTTACTAGTGGCATCATTTCTTTAATTGCGGATTTAATTAGTTTAATAAGTATTCTTATAATCATCTTTAATAAATCAAAGGGACTATTCTTAATACTATTAATAGTCATACCTTTAATCTATTTATTTACTAGATACATTCAAAAAAATACTTTAAAAAGTGAACTAGAAAATAAAGTCGCAATATCGGAAGTAAATGCCTTTATTCCTCAATCACTAAGCAATATTACAACTATTCATAATCTAAACATCGAAAAGCACATTGAGGATAAGTATAATCAATCAATTATTAAAAGCTATACAGCTCTAAACAAAACAAACTTTTATGATGCGATATATTCACCCGTTATCAAATCAATTAATGCCATCATAATATCTATAGTAATCATACTTACTACAAGTAACAATCAAAACCTATTACTTTTATTTGGGCTAACGGCTGGCGACACAATTATGATAATTAACTATATCTCACAAATATTTGATCCAATAGAGTCAATAGGTATGGAAATAACTACCATTCAATCTGCAATGTCTGGTATTAAAAGAATAAATGAATTTCTAAATCTAAAAGAAAAAGACAAATCACTTAATCAAGAAATAAAAGATACAGATCAGGATATAGCTATCAAAATAGATAACATTGACTTTGGCTACAATGATAAAAAGATATTTGAAAACTATTCTTTACAAATCAAAAATCATCAACAAGTAACCTTTGTGGGTAGGACAGGGTGTGGCAAATCTACATTATTCAAACTAATACTAGGACTATATAAACCTACTAATGGTTCTATTAAAGTATTTGGGTTCGAACCATACAATATTAATAATAAACAAAGAAAGAAAATCTTTGGCTACGTTGAACAATCATTTAACCCATGTATCGGAAGCATCAAAGACAACATTACTTTATATGATGAAACAATAAGTGATAAACAAGTAATTGAAACACTTAAAAAATGTAACCTATATGAAACAGTAAACAGCTTTGAAAAAGGTATTTATACTGAGTGTAAAGAAGAATTATTCTCAAAAGGACAATGGCAACTTCTATCAATCGCAAGAGCCATCATAAACAGTCCATTAATTCTAATGTTAGATGAAATAAGCGCTAACCTAGATTCAGAAACTGAAAAAGAAATCTTTGATACTTTTAATAATGTATCAAAAGACAAAACTGTTATATCCATATCACATAGAGCTAATGCCAATATTGGAGAATGCATCGAAATAAACAAAAAGGCATCCTAAGATACCAATTTGTTTAAAATTTGTAATTATATGTTTGGTTCTATTTATCATTAAACTTAGATTCCATACTTTTTTCTTATGTCAGAAATCGCTTTATCTCCATCTACAGATTTGCCAGCTCTCATGTCTTTAAAGCCTTCAAGAATAGTTTTTGCTTCATAAATATTTTTAGATTCTGTTTGTAGTTATCGTTGTCCACATCAACTAATTTGCCCTTTTTGTCGCTTATTCTATTATTCAGCTTATAGCCCTCTCTAATTGTTTAAGATTATCTTCCATACAAGAGGCAATAGAACTTAGACAACCATCTTCAAATGGTGAAATAAGATTTGCTTCCTTAACAATTTGTACAAATGATCTAGTACCACCAATACTACAAATATGTAGATAATCCTTAAAGTAATTAGGATCATTATCTAAGAAACGCTTATAGAATTGTAAAGCACATACTTGCGCTAAAGTGTAATCGATATAGTAGAAAGGTGATTGGAAAATATGGCCTTGTCTATAGAAATATCCACCTCTTTCAAGTATTGGAAACTCACTGTATTCAATATCAGGCTTATACATCTTCTCTAACTTTCTCCAAGTTTGTTTTCTTTCTTCAACACTCATTTCAGGATGTTTATAAACCTCATGTTGGAAATGATCCACAAGGCAACCATAAGGCAAGAAAGTAAGTGCACCAGATAATTCATGATACTTATATTTATTACCATCTTCACCAAAGAAATTATTCAAATAAGGGAAGGCAAAAAATTCCATCGACATTGAATGAATCTCACAAGATTCCATAGTTGGAAAACCAATATCAGGAATATCGATATTCTTCATTGACAAGTAACTCTGTAAAGCATGTCCTGCCTCATGACATAAGACATTTACATCGCCTGCTTCGCCATTAAAGTTAGAGAAAATAAATGGTACTTTATAATCTAAGATTTCTGTACAATAGCCACCCATTTCCTTATTAGGCTTAGTAGTTAAATCAAACAGCTCACAATCAACCATCATCTTAAAGAACTCACCTGTTTCCTTAGACATTTTTGAATACATGTCTAACGCAATAGGAACTAGAATCTTTTCATCACCTACAGGCTTAGGATTACCATCCTTGAATTCAAAAGACAAATCATAGCACTCTAACTTATCTACACCAATTCTTTTAGCTTGGGCTTCATGAATTCTTGTCGCAATTGGCACAATCACATCAACAATTTGTTGACGATAGCCAGCAACCATCTCCTCATCATAATCAAAACGATTCATTCGATAATACGCAAGCTCTACAAAGGAACTATAGCCTAGCTTTTTAGCCATCCTATCTCTTACTTTTACAAGCTTGTCATATATTTCATCAAACTTAGCTTCATTTTCTTCAAAGAAAGCACAATATGCCTTGGTTGCATCTTTTCTTACTTCTCTATCTTTATCAGACATAAAAGGGGCAATAGAAGCTAAATTATAAGTTGAACCATTAAACTTAATCTTCGCTGAAGCTTTTAGTTTTCCATATTCACTAACTAACTTATTTTCTTCTTGTAAATCGGAAATAATCTTTTCATCAAAAGTCTTAAAAGAATACTCTGCTAACTTAAAGAAAGTCTCGGGAATATCTAATTCACTTTTATATGCACAATCATTACATAGCTTAAAGAAACTAGTTTCATAAGCTTGTACCATTGGTAAAGTTTCATTCCAATAATCATTTTCTCCATCATAGAACTTATCAGAAGTATCAATAGAATGTCTTATAGAACATAAAGTAACCATAGTTTGTAAATGGCTTCTATATACATTGATCTTTTTAAAACAAGTCATAAAAGATTTACTATCTTTGCATTTCTTTAATTCTTCTATTAAGCTACCATAATCCCTTTTAATATCATCTAGATTAATTCTTTCATACTTAAACTCATCAAACTTCATCTTCATTCCTCCATTTATTTATTGCATCAAATATGTTATTAAGGTTCGAACCTGAATACCATTCTATTGGCATTTGATTATTAAACCAAGTATATTGTCTCTTTACAAAGTGTCTAGTATTTCTTTTAACCATGGATACACATTCCTCTAAAGAACTTGCACCTTCAAAATAAGACCTAAACTCTTTATAACCTATACCTTGCATACATTGATTTTCAAAACTAACACCTTTATCAAGTAAACCCTTTATTTCATCTATTAGACCATCATTAATCATCTTATCAACACGCATATCACAAGTCTTGTATAGTTCTTCTCTATCCTTGTTTAGACCAATGATTTTAGCATCATATAACATCGTATGGCTTTGTTTATCTTTAATATCAGAAATACCTGTATGATGCTTTCTAACAACATTTAAAGCTCTTACAAGTCTTTTGCGATTATTAACATGTATCTTTTCTAAACACTTAGGATCTTCTACCTTTAGTAATTCATATATTTGTTCATTACTCAAATCAGCGAAGTCATCATCATCTTTTTCTTCATCTAAAAAAGTATAATCATAAACTAAAGCCTTAATATATAAACCAGTGCCACCTACCACAATAGGTAGCTTATCTCTGCTTGTAATGTCGTCAATTAAAGCTCTACCCTTTTCTTGAAACTCTTTAACAGAATAAGAATCAAAAGGCTCCTTTATATCAATCAGATGATGAACAGCCTTCATTTGTTCATCTTTACTAGCCTTAGCACTGCCAATATCTAAGCCCTTATAGATTTGGATGCTATCACCAGAAATTATTTCACCATTATATTTATTTGCACACTTAATGCCTAAATCTGTTTTACCGCTCGCTGTTGGACCAACAATTACTAAAACCTTTTTCATTAGTAACCACTGCCATATTCAAAAATATCAGTATTATTTACACTACTAGAACTAGAAGAATAAGTAACATAATTATCATTCTTTTCATCTAGTACTCTTTCAACCTTCACAATTGCACCATTAAACAAATCATAGTTATTATAGTTACCATTTAAAACATAGCTATTAGACAATTGACCAAAATAACTAAGTGCATAGTCTTTATCAATAACAAACTCCATTACTGAATTATCAGATGTATGGTAACAACCTCTAGCATCAGTATCCTCATCAGCCTTTTCTTCACACTTCACCAAAGGAAGTACAACACCACTTTCAAGTGTGAAATAAAACCTATCACCTATCTCACCATAGAAAGAACCTAAAGCCACACCTATAAAACCATCTTTGTCATATAAAAAACCAGTAGTTTCATCAACTGTTAGCTCATTATGAATGAATTGGTATTGTCTAGAACTTCTAACTGTTGTAGCTCTATAGTCCATATAAGTCTTGGCAACACCACTTGCACAAGTTTCAATTTCTTCACTCTTAAATGCTTTTTGATAATTATATAAATCACCAATTTCAAAAGTAGATGAAGAACTATTATCATCATCACTTTCATCATCTATATATGTAAAGCCACTTATTACTATCCCCAACAACAAGACAATAGCGATCTTTAATAATTTATTCATAGCCTTATCATGTTACCACATTTTAAAGATTAAAAAAACCGACAACTAGTCGGCTCTTATAACCTCTACAATGATCTTGGGCATTAGCCTTAACTCATTTAGATTTACATATTCAAATTTGCCATGGCAATTACGATCGCCGTTGCCAATATTTGGGCAAGGAAGGCCCATATAAGTTAAAGTTGCACCATCAGTACCACCTCTAATAGGCGTGCTAGAAGGTTTAAGATTAAATGTCTTCATCTTTTCCTTAACATTATCAACAATATCCATTCTCTTAACGATATATTCTTTCATATTACGATAAGAATCAGAAATCTTTAGCTCACAATTACCATCTTTATATTTATTGTTTATAAATGTACACGCATTCTTAAAATCACGTTTTTGTTTCTCCAATAAATCAGAATCATGGTTACGAATAATATATTCCATCACTGTCTTTTCACAATCACCACTTATATTAGACAAATGATTAAAACCCTCATAGCCATCAGTATACATCGGATTATCCTTTACCGGTAATAAAGAATTAAATTCCATCGCAATCAAAATAGAATTAATCATCTTATTCTTAGCGCTACCTGGATGAATTGATAAACCATTGATTGTTACCTTAGCACTAGCCGCATTGAAGTTTTCATATTCAATGTCAAATATCGGACCACCATCAACTGTATAAGCATAATCAGCATTAAAATACTTTACATCAAAGTTTTCTGTTCCTCTGCCTATTTCTTCATCTGGAGTAAACGCGATAGCTAAGCCCTTGTGCTTGATATCAGGATTATTCTTTAAAGTTTGTAACACATCCATGATTATCGCAATGCCAGCCTTATCATCGCCACCTAATAAAGTATTACCATCAGTAACCATTATATCTGAGCCTATATCTAGGTTAAGAATAGGAAACTCGTTAGGAGACATCTTGATGTTTTTTTCCTTATTTAACACAATTGTAGAACCATCATACTTTTCGATAATACGTGGATTAACATTAATATCCGACATATCAGGAGAAGTATCCATATGCGCAATCAAACCAACTGTTTCTTTACTATCACAATTAGTCTTTAAAAAACCATAGACAATTCCCTTATCGGTTAAATTTACTTCATCAACAAGTTCACTTAATTGATCTTTTAATAGTTTTGCCAAAACAAGTTGTTTATCACTACTAGGACTTTTATCACTATAAGGATCAGACATGGTAGGAATCTTACAATATTGCATAAAACGATCTACAATATCCATCTTATTTTTCCTTTCTTAAGGCCTCTATTAGCTTTTTATTAAATTCATTGTTTTCACCACATAATGCATCCCTTACAAGAGTTAACATTCCTTTCATAAACAATGCACGTACCTCTAAATCTTTATGATTTTTTATAAGACGATTATATTCTTCTTTGCCAAAATCGGTATTTTCAATCAAATAATTGGCTGACTCTAGAAAAGCCATTTGAACGATATCGAAATCATCATAGTCTTCATCATCTTCAAAGTCTAAATATTCATCAATCTCTTCTTGGCTCTTATAATCCTCTAGATTGATATTATCGATATTTAATTCATAACCTGCTTCTTGACAATCAGCGATATAACTATGAATCGCAAAAGGAATTACATCTCTAATGCGTATGTCTTCATATTCTACATCATAGTCATAGAAATCAGCTATATTGATATTCCATACATCATCTTCATCAATTTCTTCTAGCTTTAATTCACCAGTGACATATAGATCAAATAATTCTTTATTATCCTCAAAAACACCTTCACCCATACCATCTAATATATAAACAAAATCATTGCCTGGTTTATGATATATCTTATCTTCTATCCTACAATCAAATAGCCAATTCTCATCATAGTCATATATAAAAGTAAATTCACTTCCTAAATCATCTAAACAATGATCAGACATATATAATGTATTAGGAGAACTTGTATCTTGAGACTCTGTAACAAATGTTCTGTTTTTATTTCTAAAACAGAATGAATGTTCAAACTCACCATATACTGAATCAACAAATATAATTCCTAATTCTAATAAGTTAACATCTTCTCTAATTAGAAAATCACGATATAAAGCTTTTTCAAAGCCTCTTAACTCAAATTTAATTCTCTTATATTTCATAAATTACCACCTGCTTAAATTATATCTTAAAGTAATGGTAAAAAATCTAAAGTTGTATTATTTCAACGCATAATAGAATGTTGCCCTTCCTTTTCCTTCCTTTTTAATAAGACGTTCTTCACACATCGCCTTTAAAGAATTTTCAACAGATGCCTTTCCAATTTCAGGATAAGGTTCTAAGATGCCGCTCTTGCTAAATTTACTAATTTTTTCACTCATCAATTGTGCGAGTCTTTGATCAGTTGTAACAATACCCTCAATGGCATTAGAAGCTTTGGTGCTTTGCATTTTTGCGAGTTCAACTAGCTTATCTAAATCATCCGGTCTTTGAGCAAGATATAGTTGTTTTCTACCCTTATATTCATAGATAAGGCCAATATAATTTAAAATTTCTTTATCCCATGTTCTATTTGCAAACTTTGAATAATCAAATGTTTTATGTATATTATCCTACCTTTCTAATTTATCGCCTAAATAATTTATTATTTTAGGCGTTTTATCAAGTAATTAGGAGAATAAACATTTAGTATTGGTAAAATAGGATTGCCTTGGCAATATGCTAGACCATTTAAAAAGCTCTCGTTTGAGAGCTTCGAATAAATTATACTAATTCAACAGTTGCTAGAGGAGCATTATCACCACGTCTGATACCAGTCTTAGTTAAACGTGTGTAACCACCTTTTCTATCTGCATATTTAGGAGCAACTTCATCGAATAATACTTGAACTGCACTCTTGCCGTCCTTAGTCTTAATATCAGCTAATTCATTAACAGCATGTCTTCTAGCAGCTAAATCACCCTTTTTAGCAGTAGTGATTACACTTTCTACATAACTCTTAAGTTCCTTAGCCTTGCCTTCTGTTGTTTCAACCTTACCATTGATGATAAGTTGAGAAGCCATATTTCTAAGTAAAGCCTTACGATGGTCAGCAGTACGACCTAATTTACGATTATGCATAAAACTTTTTCTCCTTACTCAAAATGTTTGAAACTTAAGCCAAGATCAGTTAATTTTTCCTTAACTTCTTTTAAAGATTTCTTACCTAAATTTCTAACGTGAGCCATTTCATCTTCAGTCTTTTGAGTTAACTCGTCAACAGAAGAGATACCAGCTCTCTTTAAACAGTTATACGATCTAACTGTTAAATCTAAATCCTCAATAGACATGTTAACAGTCTTTGAATTATTTTCATGAGCCTTTTCAGCCATTACAGATTCAGAATCTTTTACCTTTTGATCAACTTCAGTTAATAACTCTAAATGAGAAATAAGAATTTTGGCAGCTAATGCGATTGATTCTTTTGGATCAATTGAACCATCTGTCCAAACTTCCATAGTCAACTCATCATACTTAGCACTTTGGCCAACACGAGTAGGTTCTACCTCATAATTAGCTTTAACAACTGGTGTGTAAATAGCATCAGTATAAATAGTGCCTACACCTTGTGAATTTCCTTGATATAATCTCTTGTTTTCATCAGCAGAAACATAGCCTCTACCATTTCTACAAATTAATTCCATATCAAGAACGCCACCTTCTTCAAGATGAGCAATTTCAAGATCTGGGTTTAAAACCTCAACACCACCTGGAACAATAATATCTTTACCAGTTACAGTACAAGGACCCTTAGCATTGATTCTTAAAGTGTAAACATCATCATCCATAATATCAAGAATTAAAGACTTGATATTTAGAATCATCATTGTAACGTCTTCTCTAACACCTTTGATTGAAGAGAATTCATGATAAATTCCATCAATCTTAATTGAGTATACAGCGCCACCTGGTAAGCTTGAAAGCATAATTCTTCTTAAAGCATTACCAATAGTAGTACCAAAGCCTCTTTCTAAAGGTGAGATAACAAACTTTCCATAATGTTGGTCTTCAACATATTCAGAAATTTTATATTTAGGACGTTCAAATTTTTGCATATGTTACCTCCTTATTAACCTCTAGGTTTCTTTGGCGGACGACAACCATTATGTGGAACTGGTGTAACGTCACTGATAGCAGTAATCTCAAGACCTGCAGTAGCTAAAGCTCTAACAGCAGCTTCTCTACCTGGACCTGGTCCCTTAACTTCTACTTGAACTTTTCTCATTCCGTGATCCATTGCACTCTTTCCTGCTGCTTCAGAAACAAGTTGAGCAGCATAAGGAGTTGACTTACGAGAACCCTTGTAACCAAGAGCACCAGCACTAGACCAAGATACAACGTTACCAGCTTCATCAGTAATCGTTACAATTGTGTTATTAAATGTTGAGTGAACATGAGCGATACCACTAGCTATGTTCTTCTTAACACGTTTCTTACGAACTGTTTTTTGTGCCATAACTTACCTCCTACTTCTTCTTGTTAGCTACTGTACGACGAGGTCCCTTACGTGTACGAGCATTAGTCTTTGTTCTTTGACCTCTTACAGGAAGACCTTTTCTATGTCTTACGCCACGATAACAAGCAACTTCCATTAAACGCTTAATGTCAAGTTGAGTTTCTCTTCTAAGATCTCCTTCTAATTTGTAGCTATCTAAAGTCTTACGAATAGCATTTAATTGTTCATCAGTTAAATCCTTAACACGGATATCTTCGCTGATGCCATTTTGTGCTAAAACTTTTTGAGCAGTTGGTAATCCAACACCATAGATATATGTTAATGATACAACTACGCGCTTATCATTAGGAATATCTACTCCAGCAATACGAGCCATTAAAAATTTCTCCCTTCCTAACCTTGTCTTTGTTTGTGTTTAGGGTTTTCACAAATAACCATTACGCGACCTTTACGCTTAATTACACGGCACTTGTCGCAAATAGGTTTTACAGATGGTCTTACTTTCATCTTTATTTCCCTCCTAGACTACTTATGTCTAAATGTAATACGCCCACGTGTTAAATCGTAAGGTGAGATTTCAACGGTCACTCTATCACCTGGTAAAATGCGGATGTAATGCATGCGGATTTTACCAGAAACGTGAGCCAGGATTTCATGTCCGTTCTCTAGTTTCACCTTGAACTGAGCATTAGGTAAAGTATCAGTTACTATTCCATCAATTTCAATAACATCTTGCTTTGCCAATTTACTTAGTCCTCCTTTGTCAAGATCTTGTAGCCATCACTAGTAATAGCGATTGTATGTTCATAATGAGCAGATAGAGAACGCTCCTTATTAACTACAGCCCAACCATCATCTAGTGTAACACAATGAGGCTTTCCCTCAAATACCATTGGTTCAATAGCGATACACATTCCTGGTTTTAAAAGTTCTAAAGTATGAGGCTTGCCAACATTTGGAACATATGGATCCTCATGAACTTGTCTACCTACGCCATGTCCTGTATATTCAATCGGAGTTGAATAACCATATGACTCAACATAAGTTTGAACCGCGTTAGCAATATCGCCAACTCTATTTCCAGGTTTAGCTTGCTCAAGACCCTTGTATAATGCATCCTCGGTAACTCTACATAAATCTAGAGTACTTTGTTTCACATTACCAACTTTATAAGTCCAAGCACTATCACCATGGTAGCCCTTATAACAGGCTCCAACATCTACAGTAATAATATCGCCATCCTTTAAAATGGTCTTATGATCTGGGATGCCATGTACTAGTATATCATTAACTGAGGTACAAACGGCACCAGGAAATCCATAAAGTCCCTTAAAAGATGGTGTAGCTCCATTTTCTCTAATAACTTCTTCGCAAATCTTATCAATTTGTGCAGTAGAGATGCCAGGAACAATTACTTCTCTTAATTTTTTATGAACAAGGGCGACAATAGTGCCAGCCCTGTCCATAATTTCGATTTCTCTTTTAGACTTTAGAGTAATCATTTAACTTCCTCTAAAGCCTTTTTAAT
Source organism: Oscillospiraceae bacterium (assembly GCA_963619285.1). Lineage (GTDB taxonomy): Bacteria > Bacillota_I > Bacilli_A > Erysipelotrichales > Erysipelotrichaceae > Colivicinus. Next base: position 10,946 of record CAVEWG010000024.1, read on the forward strand.
ATCCTTATATACATTATCTGTGTTTTGATCAGAATTGATATAAGAAACTAATCCAACTTTATCATAATAATCAACAACAGGCTTAGTTTGCTTATAGAAAGCATCAAGTCTCTTGTTTAAAGCCTCAACAGTATCGTCACTTCTTTGAACTAGCGTTCCGCCACATTCATCACATACTCCTTCAACCTTAGAAGGCTTATTTGAAATATGATAGATAGCGTTGCAAGATGGACATACTCTTCGACCAGTGATTCTATCCTTTAAAGCCTCATCATCCATGCTTAAATATAGAACCTTATCTAACTTCATACCTAATGAAGCCAATAACTTATCGAAATCTTCTGCCTGAGCAACAGTCCTAGGATAACCATCAAATAGGAAACCCTTAGTTAAACTATTTTTCTTGAAATACTCATAAATAACATTATGAATAGTTTCATCTGGAACAAGTTGACCCTTTTCCATAAAGCTCTTAGCCAACAATCCAACTTCAGTCGCATCAGCAATTGCTTCTCTTAACATGTCTCCAGTAGATACATGAACAACATCATAGTCATTAATAATTAGAGAAGACATCGTTCCCTTACCAGTACCAGGAGCACCAATAATTAGAAGATTCATTCTATTTACCTACAAATCCTTTATATTGTTTAGTAGTAAGTTGACCCTTTAATTCCTTGATAGTATCCATCGCAACACCAACAACGATAATGATACCAGTACCACCAAGAGCAGCTCTTTGTGATAAACCAGTTAAAGCACTAACGACATATGGAAGTAAAGCGATAAATGTTAATAATAACGCACCAAGACAAGTAATTCTATTCAATACATTAGAAACATATTGTACAGTTTCCTTGCCAGGTCTAACACCAGGAATATATTGTCCTTGTTTACCTAAATCTTCAGCCATCTTCTCAGGATCTACAGTTAGATTTGTATAGAAGAAAGTGAATAAAATAATTAGAAGCGCATAGAACAATAAGAACCAAGGATTAGTGAAGTCACATAACTTACTTAAGAAATTATATGCATTTGTGTTAACCCAAGACGCAATAATTTGTGGACCTTGAATAAGGGCAGTTGCGAAGATTACTGGAATAACACTTGCAGAGTTTATCTTTAATGGTAAGTGATTTAAATCACCCTTTGACTTATTTAATCTTTGAGATGTTGATTGTTGAATAGGAATTCTTCTTTCAGCCATCTGCATAACTACTACAAGTACAATAATTGCGATAAACATTAGACAATAGATTATAAATCCTGCCACGCCCAGATTACTAGTAGCGCTATCGCCAATAAATGTGTTGTATACAAGTTTTAGATTATTAGGCATATCAGCAACGATACCTGCAAAGATAATTACCGAAACACCATTACCTATACCCTTTGTAGTAATTTGATCAGCAAGCCACAATAAGAACATTGAACCAGCTGTGAAAATTACAGAGATATAAGCATAAGACATAAATCCAGGATTGTCTACCATACTATATTGACTAGACAATAATTGTACGATGAAATAACCCTGAACCAGGCCTAAGACAACGCCTAGATATCTAGTAATGATATCCATTTGTTGTCTGCCCTTCTTACCTGACTTAGCCATTTCAGTAAGCGCTGGAATAATATCCATACTCAATAATTGAATGATGATACTAGCGGTGATATATGGACCAACACCTAGTGAGAAGATTGACATCTGCTCGATTGATCCACCACCCAATAGTGACATCATATTAAGTAAAGAATTAGCACTTAATGAAATGATTGTATCATTAATACCTGGAGCAGGAATAGCTGAACCAAGTCTATAGATAAACAATATTACTAATGTGAATAGTATCTTTTTTCTAATTTCTTTATTTTTAAGAAAATCGCCAAAAACACTAATCATATTATTTAGCCTCTACTGTTCCGCCCGCCTTTTCAATAGCTGCCTTTGCGCTAGCAGAAACTTTGTCGCACTTAACAGTAAGCTTCTTTGTTAATGTACCATTGCCTAATACCTTAACACCATCGTATTCCTTCTTAACAATGCCAGCTTCCTTTAAAACTTCAGGAGTAACAACTGCACCATCTTCAAACTTTTCTAAAGCACTAAGATTTACAACAGCATACTCAATTCTAGTGAAGTTTGTGAAACCTCTTTTTGGCATTCTCTTATAGAAAGGAGTTTGGCCACCTTCAAATCCGATAGCAACACCACCACCAGATCTTGCGTTTTGACCCTTATGACCCTTACCAGAAGTCTTACCTTGACCACTAGCTGGGCCTCTACCTAGACGTTTAACATCTTTACGAGCACCGTCATTATATTTCATTTCATGTAAATTCATTTATGTGCCCCCTTATCTAATTTCTTCAACTTTCTTACCACGTAACTTAGCTACGCTATCAACAGTCTTAAGACCCTTTAGAGCAGCAAAAGTTGCTTGTACCATGTTGATAGAAGTTCTAGAACCAGTACACTTAGTAATTACATCTGTGCAACCAACAAGTTCAAGAACATCACGAACAGCACCACCAGCGATGATACCAGTACCTTCACTAGCTGGCTTAAGTACTACTTCACCAGCACCATATTCACCAACGATTGGATGTGGTACAGTTCTATAGTTATCTACAAGAGCTACTCTGATAACATTCTTCTTTGCAGCATCTGTAGCCTTTCTAATAGCATCTGGTACTTCGTTTGCCTTACCCATACCAAATCCTACTCTACCCTTCTTGTCACCGATTACAACAAGTGCAGAGAAACGCATACGACGACCACCTTTTACGGTTTTAGATACACGATTGATCTTAACTACACGCTCATCGAATTCTTTTTCTTCTCTTGGACGGAAGTTTCTTCTTTGTTTACGATTATCTTTTTCTGACATATGTTTCTCCTAGAACTTTAGACCTGCTTCTCTAGCGGCATCGGCAACAGCCATTACTCTACCATGATATACATATCCACCACGGTCGAATACTACAGTATCAATATTTTGTGCTAAAGCAAGTTTAGCAATTTCACTACCAACAGCCTTGGCAGCTTCAATATTGCTACCATTAGCAAGTTTTAAAGAGATTGAAGATGCACTAGCAAGAGTAACGCCCTTTTCATCATCAATCAATTGACAGCTGATGTGCTTGTTTGAACGGAAAACGCTCAATCTAGGACAAGAAGCTGTACCACTAACTTTAGTTCTTAAACGCGCATGTCTTCTTTGACGGCTTAAATTCTTTGACTCTTTATTAATCATACAAAACTCCTTTCCTACTAAGCAGCAACTTTACCTTCCTTACGAAGAATGTGTTCATCCTTGTAACGAATACCTTTACCCTTATATGGTTCAGGCTTACGATAAGCTCTAATAACAGCAGCTACTTCACCAACTCTTTGTTTATCAATACCAGATACAACAATTGTATTTGAATCTGGACATTCTAACTTGATACCCTCTTCTGCAGTGTAGTGGATTTCATGTGAATAACCAATAGTTAGAGTTAAATTTGAACCACTAACAGCAGCACGGTAACCAATACCTTCGATTAGAAGTGTCTTTGAATAACCTTCATGAACACCAACAATCATGTTTGCGATAAGTGCACGAGTTGTACCATGAAGTTGCTTAGTATGCTTTTCTTCATTTGCTCTAGCACATTTAACTTCGCCATTATCAACACTAATAGTGATTAATGGACTAAATTGACGTGTTAAAGTACCCTTAGGGCCCTTTACAGTCACCTCATTACCTTCAGATACTGAAATTTCAACACCTGCAGGAATGGTAATCGTTTTATTCCCGATACGTGACATTTATTTCTCCTTTAATTATTACCAAACGTAGGCAACAACTTCACCGCCAAGCTTGTTCTTTCTAGCATCACGGTCAGCCATTAAGCCCTTTGAAGTAGATATAATCGCAACACCTAGACCATTTAAAACTCTAGGAACTGCATCAGCCTTTGCATAAACCTTTAAACCAGGTTTAGAAATTCTCTTAAGACCAGTAATAACTTTTTGGCCATCTGGTCCATACTTTAATTCGATTGTAATTGTCTTATCTTTAGCAGTTTCACCTTCAACCTTATAGTTGTTGATATAACCTTCAGCCTTAAGGATTTTAGCAATTTCAACCTTCATCTTACTAGCTGGAATAACTACAGTTTCATGTCCTGCATTTAAACCATTTCTGATTCTAGTAAGCATATCCGCAATTGGATCTGTCATATTCATCATGTTTGCTTCCTCCTTTACCAGCTTGCCTTCTTAACTCCAGGAATTTGACCCTTATAAGCCAATTCTCTAAAGCAGATACGACATAATTTGTATTTTCTTAATACAGAATGTGGACGACCACATCTTTCACATCTTGTGTAAGCTCTAGTAGAGAACTTAGCAGGACGATGTGCTTTAACTTTCATTGATGTCTTAGCCATAGTTCCCTCCTTACTTTACAAAAGGCATGCCAAGTTCAGTTAATAAATCCTTAGCTTCCTCATTTGTTTTAGCACTAGTTACAATAACAATATCCATGCCTCTTACCTTGTTTACCTTATCATATTGGATTTCAGGGAAGATGATTTGTTCCTTAACACCTAGTGTATAATTTCCTCTACCATCAAATGCAGTAGCACTAACACCATGGAAATCTCTTACACGTGGAAGAACTACAGACACTAACTTGTCCATGAATTCATACATCTTTTCACCACGTAATGTTACCTTGCAGCCAATTGGCATACCTTCTCTTAATTTGAAGTTAGCGATTGACTTCTTAGCCTTAGTGATAACCGGCTTTTGACCAGAAATAGCAGTTAAATCAGCAACAGCTTCATCAAGGGCCTTTGGATTTGCGACTGCTTCACCAACACCAAGATTGATAACGATCTTTTCAAGTTCAGGGATTTGCATAGCTGAAGTATAATTGTGCTTCTTAACTAAAGCAGGCTTAACTTCATTAATGTATCTTTCTTTTAAACGATTCATTATTCTTCTCCTTCTTTAGCTTTCTTAGTTGACTTTCTTGTAGTAGTCTTTTTTGCAGCAGCCTTCTTAGCCTTCTTCTTGCCCTCATCAAGCTTTACATTACTTGCATCGATAGGCATTTCCTTATCAACAATTCCACCATCTGGATTGATTTGATTAGGCTTTTGATGTTTCTTTCTAACGTTTACACCTTCAACTACAACCTTATTAGTCTTAGGGAAAACAGCCTTAACTTCGCCAACAGTTCCCTTATCTTGTCCAGCTATGACCTGAACTTTATCACCTTTTTTAATTTTCATAAATTCAGATCCTCCTATAATACTTCTGGTGCTAGAGAAACAATTTTCATAAAGTCTCTATCACGAAGTTCTCTTGCCACAGGCCCGAAAATACGAGTACCTAGTGGAGTCTTATCATCTTTGATGATAACTGCAGCATTATCATCAAACTTAATATAAGAACCATTTTCTCTGCAAATACCATATTTAGTTCTTACGATAACAGCCTTAACAACTTGGCCCTTCTTAGCACTTCCGCCTGGAGCAGCTTCCTTAACAGAACATACAACAATATCACCGATATTACTTGTCTTTCTGTTTGAACCGCCTAGACATCTGATTACTAGTAATTCTTTAGCACCTGTGTTATCAGCTACTTTTAATCTCGATTCATTATGTATCATAATTGCCTCCTATAGAATTACAGCCTTTTCAACAATTCTCAATAAACGGAAATGTTTGTCTTTACTTAAAGCTCTAGTTTCAACGATTTCAACAGTGTCACCAACCTTAGCTTCATTGTTTTCATCATGAGCCTTGAACTTACGAGAGAATTTTGTTTGCTTACCATAAAGTGGGTGAGCTTTTTTCTCAGAGATTTCGACAACGATAGTCTTATCCATCTTGTCAGAAACTACAACACCACGTAATACACGCTTTGTATTCTTTCTTTCCATTTCTTGCCCCCTTTATTTGCTTTCTCTTTCTTTTAAAACTGTTAAGATTCTAGCGATAGATTTCTTTAATTCTCTAATACGCATAGGATTTTCAACAGTACCTGTAGCCTTTTGAAATCTAAGGTCGAATAATTCTTTTTTAGATTCATCTAAAGACTTTAGTAATTCATCATTTGACATATCTCTAATTTCTTTTACGTTCATAATTATTCTCCCTTCTTGATAAATTTGCACTTAACTGGAAGCTTGTTAGCTGCAAGTCTAAATGCTTCACGTGCTGTAGCTTCATCTACACCACCGATTTCAAACATAACTCTGCCCCTTTGAACAACGGCAACCCAGCCTTCAGGAGCACCTTTACCAGAACCCATACGAACTTCTAATGGCTTCTTAGTAATTGCAAGTTGTGGGAATATTTTAATCCAAACATTACCACCTCTGTTCATATAACGAGTCATAGCAACTCTGGCTGCTTCAATTTGGTTATTTGAGATATATGCACCAGTCATAGCAACTAATCCATATTCACCATAAGCAATAGTAGTACCAGCTTTAGATCTACCTTCGTAGCTCAATCTATGAGGACGACGGTATTTTGTTCTTTTAGGCATCAACATTATGCGACATCCTCCTTAACTTCTTGATTAACAGGAGCTTCAACAGCCTCTGCCTTTGCTTCTACATTAGCATTATTGTTTCTGTTGAAATTTCCTCTTCTGTCGTTTCTTCTTCTATCTCTACGACCATTTGGATTATTCTTTGGCTTTTCAGGTTCCTTAACCATTTCACCAGGAAGAACTTCACCACGACAAATCCATACTTTAACACCAAGTTTGCCGTATGTAGTCATAGCTTCTTCCCAAGCAAAGTCGATATCAGAACGTAAAGTATGTAGAGGAACTACACCTTCAGAATAACCTTCAGTTCTAGCGATATCAGCGCCACCAAGTCTGCCACCAACGGCTGTCTTGATACCCTTTGCGCCAGCTCTCATAGTTGCTTGGATTGCCTTCTTTTGAGCAGTACGGAAAGATTGTCTTTCTTCTAGCATCTTGCAAATCTTTAAAGCAACAAGTCTAGCATCTAAATCAGGATTAGCAACTTCAACAACATTGATGTTGATATCCTTATTACCAGTTAATTTAGCTAATTTTTTCTTAAGTGTTTCGATTTTTTCACCCTCGTTACCGATAAACATACCAGGACGAGCAGTTCTAATAATTAGGTTGACACGGTTCTTACTTCTTTCGATTTCAACTCTACTAACTAAGCAATCAGCACAGTCAGCAAAGATTAATTTACGAATCTTAATATCTTCTTGAAGCAAGTTGCCATATTCTTTTTCAGCGTACCATCTTGATTCCCAATCACGGATGACGCCGACTCTCATTCCAATTGGACTAACTTTTTGACCCATATCTAACCTCCTTATCTTTCATCTACAACCACTGTAATGTGGCTTGTTCTCTTCATAATTGGGGTAGCTCTACCCTTTGCACGAGGCATCCATCTTTTCAATGTAACACCTTCATTAGCGAAACACTCTTTAACATATAATCTTGATTCATCTTGTTGATGATTATGAGTTGCATTAGCTATTGCACTCTTTAATACTTTTGAAACATCCTTAGCTGCATGGTTTGGAGTAAACTCTAAAATACCAAGAGCTTCATTTACATCTTTACCTCTGATAAGATCTAAGACGATTCTTACTTTACGAGAAGGATGTCTAATAGTTTTAGCTGTAGCTTTAACTTCCATTTTTACCTCCCTTAAGCCTTCTTATCGTCGCTTCCATGTCCACCGAATTTTCTAGTTGGAACAAATTCACCAAGTTTTTGACCAACCATATCTTCAGTTACATATACAGGAACATGTTCCTTACCATTGTGAACTGCAAATGTATGTTCTACGAAGCTAGGGAAGATTGTTGATCTTCTAGACCAAGTCTTAATAACTTCTTTTTTGTTGGCAGCATTTAATGCTTCAACTTTTTTCATTAGATGCTCATCACAGAATGCACCCTTTTTTAAACTTCTTGACATTATTAACTTCTCCCCTTTCTACTATTTATCATTTCTTCTTCTGATGATTAATTCACTAGAAGCCTTCTTTTGCTTACGAGTCTTAACGCCCATAGCCTTCTTACCCCAAGGAGTCATAGGAGACTTACGACCGATAGGACACTTACCTTCACCACCACCATGAGGGTGATCAACTGGGTTCATGGCAGAACCTCTAACTGTAGGCTTAACGCCCATCCATCTAGTTCTACCTGCTTTACCAAGATTTACTAGATTGTAGTCTTCGTTACCAACAACACCAACTGTTGCACGGCAATTACCAAGGATTCTTCTCATTTCACCACTTGCTAAACGAAGTGTTACATATTTTTCTTCAATTGCTAAGATTTGAGCACTAACACCAGCAGCTCTAGCAATTTGACCGCCCTTACCAGGCTTTAATTCAATATTGTGAACGATAGTACCTTCAGGCATATTTCTCATTTCAAGAGCATTACCTACTTTGATATCTACCTTTTCACCAGAAATTATGCTCATACCTACTTCTAGGCCCTTAGGTGCCAAGATATATCTCTTTTCACCATCGGCATAGCTAATTAAGCAAATGTTACAGTTTCTGTTTGGATCATATTCGATAGCCTTAACTGTACCCTTGATGCCATCTTTATTTCTCTTGAAATCGATAACACGGTAAAGTTGTTTATGACCACCACCGATATGTCTAGTTGTAATTCTTCCTGTATTGTTACGACCACCAGATTTGTTGAAGCTAACAGTTAAACTCTTTTCAGGCTTTGACTTTGTAACTTCTTCAAATGTAAGACCGGTCATACCACGTCTACCAGGAGTAGTTGGCTTATACTTTTTAATCGCCATTTAAAATTTTCCTCCTAAATGCATTTTTTCCGGAAATAGCATTATTCTTCCGATAATTTGATGATTACTTATCAGCTAAGATATCGATCTTGTAACCATCTTTAAGCTTTACATAAGCTTTCTTAACTTGGTTAGTTTCAAAATGATACTGACCATATTTACCCATTCTCTTTTTCTTAGTTGGGCAATTAACAACATTTACTGAAGCAACCTTTACATTGAAGATTTCTTCAATAGCTTGCTTAATATGAATCTTGTTTACACCTTTTTTAACTTCGAAGACAACAGTATTATTAGATTCGCCAATATTCATTGTCTTTTCAGTTACAAGAGGACGAACGATAATGTCTCTAGCATTAGTCATTATTTAAAACCTCTCCAATCTTCTTAGCAGCTTCTGTAGTAATTACAAGCTTGTTGGCATTTTGAAGATCATAAATGTTTAAACCTTCAACCGTAACCATTTCAACGTTACCGAAGTTTCTTGAGCTTAAGTAAGCATTTTCGAAATCTTCATTAACATCAACTACTACAAGCACTTTTCTATCAAAGCCGAAAGCATTTAATACAGCCTTGAAATCCTTAGTCTTAATATTAGCGAACTTAACATTTTCAACAACAGTTAAGTCATTGTTTGTAGCCTTAAGAGTAAGACCACTTCTAAGTGCAAGTCTTCTAACCTTACGATTCAACTTGAAAGTATGAGATCTAGGTGTAGGACCAAAAGCGATACCACCGCCTCTATATTGAACAGCTCTAGAAGAACCTTGTCTTGCTCTACCTGTACCCTTTTGTCTAAATGGTTTCTTACCACCACCTGATACTTCGCTTCTTGTCTTAACTTTATGAGTACCTTGTCTTAAAGATGATTGTTGTCTTAACACTGCATCAAAGATTGCTTGTGTATTAACTTCAACATTGAAGACACCATCAGCTAATTCAATATCGCCAACTTTTTTAGCACTTAAGTCATATACATCAAACTTAGCCATGGATTAGCCCTCCTTCTTTCCTAATAGAACTTTTGGTTCTACATGTTTTTTATTCTTTACAGTTGTTTTAACTACAACTAAACCTCTCTTAGGTCCTGGGACATTACCCTTGATCAACATGTAATTTGCCTCAGCATCAACCTTAATAACTTCAAGATTTTGATTTGTTGTAGTTTCTACACCCATGTGTCCTGGCATTGGTGTATTCTTTTCGATACGGCCATTGTTACGACCTGTTGTAGCTAGAGAACCAACACTTCTATGTACTGGACCAGTACCATGTGTTTCTCTTAAGATATGGTGGTTGTGTCTTTTAACAACACCAGTGTAGCCTTTACCTTTTGAAACGCCTGTAACATCTACAATGTCACCAGCGGAAAAGATATCAACTTTAATTTCTTGTCCTACTTCAGTATTCATTAATTCATCAGCTCTGATTTCCTTAACGAACTTCTTAGGACTAACGCCAGCCTTCTTAGCGTGGCCAATTTCAGGCTTAGTAGCACGAGATTCTTTTTTGTCTTCAAGACCTAGTTGTAATGCTTCATAACCATCTGTTTCCTTTGTTTTCTTTTGTAAAACAACATTTGGTTCACATTCAACAACAGTTACTGGAATTAATACTCCATCTTCTGTGAAGACTTGAGTCATACCAAGCTTTCTTCCAAGTATTCCTTTCATGATGTCACCTTTCTTTATAATTTGATTTCAATATCAACGCCACTAGGTAATTCTAGACGACTTAAGGCATCAATCGTCTTAGCACTAGGGCCAATGATTTCGATAAGTCTCTTGTGTGTTCTGATTTCGAATTGTTCACGAGAATCCTTATATTTATGAACAGCACGCAAAACTGTAACCACTTGCTTTTCAGTTGGTAGTGGAATAGGACCAACGACCTTCTTAACGCCGCCATCTTCTGCAGCCTTAACAATCTTTTCAGTTGCTAAGTCCAAAGATCTGTGTTCGTAAGCTTTTAACTTAATTCTTACGTTATTCTTTGCCATGAATTTTTCCTCCTTATATTCATTAACCAAGCTTTTAAACTAGCTTAGTAACTTGCTCCAAGTGAGTTCCCTGGTTATCACACAGACACACAGGTATCAGTGTGCCAGCAATCTCCCATATCACCGCAAGCGCTCAATTATTCTACAGTTTTTGATAGTATTTTTCAATACCAAATTATCAAAAAAAGCGATTTTTTCTACATTTTTTTAAATATGACTGTTCAACTGTTTTTGGTGTGCCATGATATTTCCTGATTCTAATCAAGAAAGAATAAAAAATAAACAAAAATATATCAAAAAAACAAAAATAATTACCTAGGAAATTGAGAATAGGCTTTTTCCATTATAACCTCAACTTTTTGAAAAACGTATAACTGAATGTTGATTTATTTAAAATTTATATATCATCACTATTGTAATAATAGTCATTGTTAATGATGACCATTATTATTGTTGTTTCTATTTATCTTCTCTACTTCTTTTTGAATATCTGATTCTTTAATATTAAATTGTTCAAGAATCTTTTTTTGTTTAGCTGTTAGAGCGTATCTTCTTTGATATAAATCATTAATATCTTTAGTACATTCAATTTTTTCTAGTTCTTTTATGATTGATGGAACAGTATATGACTTCTTATCTTTACTTGTAGCCTTTAATTGTTTAGATACTTTATATATTTCATTTCTTACAATAGAAGCTATAAAGGCTATATGGAATTTAGCTCTTAAAGATGCATCTGATTGAACTTTAAACTTTTCCATGTCCATTTCCGATTTAAGCATCATAAATAACTTTTCAATTGAATCTCTATCTCTATAGATATCAATAGCTTCATAAGCTGTTAGACTTTCACTTGTAACTAAACAAAAGTAACCACAATTATTTACTAGTTGTCCTATTTCTTTCTTTTTAGGTGAATAAGAAACTAGATATTCATCTATATAGTGAAGATTAAATAATTTAGAATACTTATCACACTTACTCTTATGTCTATCTTTTATATCTTTACTATTAAGTCTTGAGTTAATATCTTCTTCAATTCTTTTTATATTAGTTAATAGATTAGCTCTTTCACTTGAAGCTTTTAATTCATCATAATAAAGATGAATATAACTACTCTTCTTATCATTCTTAAATAGTTTAGCTTTAATGGTGCTTCCATATACTTGATAAGCTTCTATAAAAGAAGAATAATCAAGCTTTATCTTATCTTTCATTTCCATCTTAAAAGCCTTAAGGAAAGTATTATTATCTTTAATCATTAAGATAAAGGAATATTCATTATCTCTTAAATAATCAATATTGGTTTTAGAATAGTAGCCTCTATCTAATATGAAGCCTATATTCTTATAGCCATAGCTTGTAATCTTATTAACAGAACTTTTTAGTTCTGTGTTATCAATAATAGAACCAGGATATATATCATAATAAAGTGGTGTGCTATCTTTAGCAGATGAAGCATAAGAGATATTGATTTGAGGAAGGTTTTCATCTTTTTTGGCATGGCCATATTCAGCTAGCTCAATACCTGTTGAAGCGCTATTCATATTAGTTGAATCATAATTGATATATATCTTATCTTGTTTGGTATATAGCTTATTCCAAGCTGATAAGAATACTTCTTTTTCCTTATCAGTAAATTTCTTTAAGAATTCACATATATAGGAATCGGAATAAATATCACCAATAATATTATGATTATAAGCAAAGCTTGGATAATGTTGAAAAGAACTATTACCTTCTATTATTAAATAAGACATAAGATTAATAATCATATCCCTCTTATCTTCATGAACATCAAGAATCTTATCAAGACTTATTTTCTTTAAGATCTT
>CAVEWG010000025.1:0-21616 GCA_963619285.1 Oscillospiraceae bacterium
TTAATCTTTCTTTTTAGTTACTTTCTTTACAGGTTCTTTCTTAATCTTATGTCTTAATACTAAACCCGCAAATGGTGCTACTGTTAACTTGATACTATTATCTAATTTATGGAAAGCCTCCTTCTTAGATCTAATAGCTTTTGGATTAGTTAAACCGCATCCTGAATACTTACTATCTTCTGAGTTAATTATTTCCGTATAACTACCAGCATAAGGCACACCGATTTGATAATCAGTATATGAATTAGGTGTATTGTTTAATAAAGTAATAAAACAATAATCATCATCATAACGATAATAAATATAAACAGATTGTTCAGCGTTATCCGCATCAATCCACTTGAAATAAGTAGGATCATAATCATATTTACTAAAGGCATCATATTCCTTATACATATGTGATAAGTCTTTTACTAAAGTCTTAAACGCATCATGAATTGGATAATCAAGCAAGAACCAATCAAGTTCTTTGTTTTCATCAAACTCCCTAATAGTTGCGATTTCATTACCCATGAAATTAAGCTTCTTACCAGGATGCGTATACATATAAACATATAGGTTACGACATTGACTAAACTTTTCTTCATATGTACCCCACATCTTATCAACGATAGTCTTTTTAGAATGAACTACCTCATCATGTGAGAATGGTAATAAGAATCTTTCTGAATAGAAATAAGCCATTGAGAAAGTTAAATCATTATGATGATACTTACGATAAATTGGATCTAGTGCGTAGTATCTTAAAGTATCATTCATCCAACCTAGGTCCCACTTATAATCAAAACCTAGGCCTCCATCTTCTACCTTTTTAGTAACATTGGCAAAATCTGTCGAATCTTCCGCAATCAATAAACAAGTAGGGTGTAATTGTTTTAAGTGATAGTTGATTCTTTTCACAAAACTTTGGCCCGCAACATTTTCACCTAAGTCTCTATTTCCTCTATGATAAATAAAGTGCGATACCGCATCAAATCTTAAACCATCAATATGATACTTATCAATAAAGAAATTAGCTGATGACATTAAGAATGAAACAACTGGTCGGCTATTTAAATCAAAACACATTGTGCCCCAATCAGAATGAGCCAAATGATATTCACGATATTCATAACATGGCTCAAAATCATAATTAATTAGACCAAAGCCATCGTTTGCGAAATGCACAAAGACAACATCTAAGATAACACCAATATTATTCTTATGACATTCATTGATTAAGTCCATCAAATCATAAGGTGTGCCATATCTACTAGTACTTGCGAAAAAGCCTAAGCTTTGATAACCCCATGAGCCATCAAAAGGATATTCAAATACCGGCATTAGTTCAAGATGAGTAAAGCCCATGTCTTTTAAATAAGGAACAAGTTCATCTTTAATTAAACGATAAGTCTCATATTCATTTTCATATTTCTTAAAGCCACCCAAATGCGCTTCATAAATATTGATTTTTTCTGAATAATTATTTGTCTTATTTTTTTGATACTTATCATCAGAAAACTTATAGTAATCCAAATTATACATAACCGAGGCATTACTAGGCCTTCTTTCATATCTATAAGAATAAGGATCAAACTTATCTATCCAATAAGTATCATTCTTATAAATACGATACCTATAAGAATAAAGAGGTTCCATGTCAGGAATAAAGACTTGCCAAATACCTCTCTCATCAATCTTTTCAAGTGGATATAAACAAGAAAAATTATCCTTTGAAGTAAACACTTCAACCTTTTTAGCATGTGGAGCCCATAGAGTAAACTCCATACCTCCATCCTTTATGTGTGAACCAAATAATTTATAGGCTTCTAGTTCATAGCCCTCAAAAAACTTGTCATACTTTTTTAACATTTTTTAATACCTCATCATATAATTTCTCATACTTAATAGCCGCATTATCAAAAGAAGAATCATAACTCATAGCGTTTCTTATAAGCATCTTATAATCCTTTGGATTTTCAAAATATTGACGATATGCGTAGTTAAATACAATCATCAAATCAAGCGCATTATAAGGCCCAAAAGAAAATCCTCTTCCTGTTTTTTCATACTCATTATATGGTTCTACCGTTTCCCTTAAACCACCTGTTTCCCTAACAAGAGGTAAAGTGCCATAGCGCATCGCAATCATTTGTGATAGACCACATGGCTCAAATAAAGAAGGCATAATCATCAAATCACAGGCTGCATATACTTTATGTGCAAGTGATTCATCATATACACAAAAATAACGAACCTTATCTTTGCGTTCCTTTTCTAATAATCTAAAAGAATACTCATACTTAGACTCACCTGAACCAATAACGACAAGTCTAATATTCTTTTTTAACATCTGCTCTAAAGAATTAAGCAATAAATCAAAACCCTTTTGATAAGTCATTCTGCTTATGATACCTACCAACATTGGCTTACTATCTAAATTTAAATTTAATTGTTTACTTAATTCTTGTTTATTGAAGGCCTTACCCTTTAAATAAGAATTAATACTATATTTCTTATAAAGATATTTATCCTTACTAGGATTAAATAAATCATAATCTATGCCATTGGTAATACCAATTAATTTATCCTTATGATACTGTAATACTTTCTCTAATCCCTGACCATAGAAAGGATCTAAAATCTCCTTTGCGTAAGTATTAGAAACCGTAGTTACTTTATCAGCTGTACAAATACCAGCCTTTAACAAATTGAATTCATCATTGAATCTAATTGTTCCATCACTAAAATACTTATAATCAATGCCAAGAAGTCTTACTAAGCTCTTATCAAAGTGTCCTTGGTACATTAGATTATGAATAGTAAAAACATGTTTGATTTTGTTTATATGTTTATCATCATTATATTTGTACTTACATAGTACAGGAATTAAAGCAGTATGATAATCATTTGAATGAATGATATTAGGATACTTTTTTAGGGCAATCAAAAACTCGATTACCGCAATGGAAAAAAAGGCGAAACGTAAAGCGTCGTCATCATATCCATATACATCTTCTCGATTAAAATACTTATCACTATCTATAAAATAATAAGTAACGCCTTCATTATCAAGACTATAAAGATTTGCTTCATCGATTGATGAAGCAAAATCTATATTAATTGTTTTGATAAAAGTTAACTTATATTTATCTTTGATTAGCTTATGAAGTGGCATAACCACACTTACTTCATATTTCTTAATTGACTTAGGTAAACCATAAGCTACATCGGCCAAACCGCCAGTTTTTATAAAAGGTAATGATTCATATGCACAAAACAAAACCTTTTTCACTAAATACGGTCTCCTCTTTTTACATATAAAGGATTAGCCTTACTACCCTTTAAATCCTTAATATGGGTAACAATAGCGAGTCTATCAACGACACACTTGTCCATCTTTACATTCTTATTAATTAGGGCATCAGGCATGATAATAGAATCCTTAATCACTGAACCTTCTTTGATAGTAACATTTCTACCAATTACACAATTCTCTACGCTGCCTTCAATTACACAACCATTACCTACAACACAATTCTTAACATTACTCTTCGCCGTATAGATTGTAGGGCATGTATCATTTGTAGCTGTATAGATTGGCCAATCATCTGAGAAAATATTAGAAAGTTCTTTTTCTTTCTTGATTTCCATACTAGCCTTATAGTAAGCCTCCAAAGTAGAAATAGAAGCTGCATAACCAGTATGTTGGTAACCGCCAATCTTAAATACTTCTAAGCCATCAGCGATAATATCACTTAATGAATATAAACTAGAAGTAGATAAAGCTGCATAAATCATATCAACGAAAATCTTCTTTGACATAACATATGTTTCAAGAGAAATCTTCGCTCTTTTTGCCTTGCCAAGATTCTTTTCAATCTTAGTAATCATCTTATTTTCATCAATTTCAAGAGCATCACCCATCAAGAAATCTTCATTTGCTGTATTAACATTTTGATATAAAACAGTAATATCATTCTTGCTTTCGATATGATAATTCAACAACTTAGAAAAATCTTGAATATAAATAATATGCGAAGGCGCAAGAATCACATATGGAGAATTATCTTCCTCAAAATACTTTAAGTTAGCCATTAAAGAAGCTACATCAGTATTATAAATTTCATTTGGAATAGTCTTCTCGCCATGAAGAATTCTTATTCTACCTCTTTTAGTATTGATATTATAGTTTGTATGTTGAATATGTTGAATAGTAGACCTTGGTCTATTTTTAACTTGAACTTCAATATTATAAATACCAGAATTAGTTAAATTAGAAAGAATAAAGTCAATAACACGATATCTTCCCATAAATGAAGTAGCAGAAATTGGACGATAGTCTTCAATTCCCTCAACATGAACATAACTAGGTTCAATATTAATAATTCCTAATGCTTTCTTATTCATTGTTCAACCTCACTAACTACCTTCTTTGTGACAAGTAAAATCTTATCAGAATCCTTCTTACCCAAAGTCACGCCATCTGGAATCTTTACACCATCTTGAACAAGACATCTATATAATTTAGCATTCTTACCAACTTTTACATCGTTCATAACTACCGAATCATAAACCTTAGCACCTTCACCAATCTTGCAATTAGTAAACAATACTGAGTGATTTACATCACCATCTACTACGCACCCTTGGGTAATATAAGCATTAGATACCTTAGCCTTTGAACTAATTAATTGTGGAGAAGCCAAAGCATCAGCAGTATAAATCTTCCAATCATTGTCATATAGATTTAAATCACTTGTATGATCTAATAAATCCATATTAGCTTCCCATAAAGAATCAATAGTACCAACA
This sequence comes from Oscillospiraceae bacterium, assembly GCA_963619285.1. Taxonomy (GTDB): domain Bacteria; phylum Bacillota_I; class Bacilli_A; order Erysipelotrichales; family Erysipelotrichaceae; genus Colivicinus. The sequence continues at coordinate 4,795 of CAVEWG010000025.1, forward strand.
TCCTTCCAATAACCCTTGAAACGATAAGCTTGTAGCTTAAGTCCCGCATTTAAATAAGCAGGGATAATATCCTTACCAAAGTCATGATTAGAATCAGCCTTTTTCTCATCAACCCTTAAGAACTTTCTTAAATTCTTATAAGAGAAAATATATACACCCATACTAGCTAAATTAGACTTAGGATTAGCGGGCTTTTCCTCGAATTCAACAATTCTATCGCTAGAATCACAATTCATGATTCCGAAACGACTTGCCTCTTTCTTTGGAACTTCCATTACCGCAATAGTTGCCTCAGCATTAGATTCAATATGCTTATTTAGCATCTTTTCATAATTCATCTTATAAATGTGGTCACCTGAAAGAATCAAGACATATTCAGGATCTGCATCATCTAAAAAATCTAAGTTTTGTGTAATTGCATCAGCTGTACCCCTATAAACATCTAGATTTGATTCATCTTTTTCTCTTGGTGATAAAGCGTAAACGCCACCACCATTCATATCAAGTCCCCAAGTATGCTCATGAGAAACATATGAACCAAGTAAAGTAGATTCATATTGAAGCAAGACACCTACGGTCTTAATGTTTGAATTTGCACAATTTGAAAGCGCAAAGTCAATAATTCGATACTTACCACCGAAATGAACTGCGGGTTTAGCTACTGTCTTTGTTAAATCAAAAAGACGTGAACCTCTTCCGCCGGCAAGTATCATCGCTACCATTGAATTATTATTCATATCAACAAATACCCCTCGTACCTATATTATATTACAAATGTAAGCGTTTACTCATTAAATAGTTACCAAAAACAAAAAGAATTAAGGAAGTCATTATCGACCTCTATATTTATTATAACTTTATCTTTTTATATAGGATTACATATTAATATTATTATGTATTTTTGCCAATCGTCGGATTGAAAAAGCGCCAATCGTCGGATTAGTGTTAAAAACGGCATATTTTAAGCTGTTGTACCTATAGGTTGCCTAAAAAATTAATAGTATCAATCCTGTCTTATAAACATTACGATAATTAGCCACAATATAAAAAGTGCTTAATCCTTTATAAATAAAAGGTTTTAAAGCACTTTTAACCATCTAACTGTTAAATAGAAAACGCTATAAAGTCACCAAAATACTAAAAGCCTTTATTTTTAATACTGTAGCCCTATAATTCACAAAACCACTATCATCAAAAATAACTTGATGCTCATTTTCTTCATTATATACATGATCAAAAATACATGGATTAATAAAGATTGTTAGATTATCAAGCTTATATATTAAAACCTCATAGTAATCAATAAAATCAACAACTGTATCCTCTTTAATAAACTCCTTATAAGTCTTTCTTAAAGTACATAAATCACTTAAATACTTAGAAACATCCTCATATTTATTCTTACGATGCCAATCTAGCATATTAATATCATCATCAAGATTATAGCTATTATCGATACCATGTTTTGTCCTTAAAAACTCTTGGCCTGAATGAATAAAAGGAATACCCCTGGAAATCATCACCAAAGCCAAAGCTAACTTAGATACTCTAATGGCCATCTTTTCATCTTCAAAGAAACGCGAAATCTTATCATAGACTGTATAGTTGTCATGACACTCTACATAGTTAATCGTTTGATGAATATTTAAACCATATTCATAAGAACCACTTAAAACATGTTTAACTTGATCTCTTAAATCAACATCGCCCAACATATAAGCGTTTTTATCATCAATATAGTTGCCTCTTATTGTTCTTCTAAAATCATCATTAAAGAAAGCAATACCTTCCATTTTATAAGCATTTTCCTTAATTGCACGATGCTCATATGGCACAATATCACCCATATTCCAGCCCTCACCATAAAGTAAGAAACTTGGTTTAATACTTCTAGACAAGTCTCTTATTTCAATTAAAGTATCGATATCTAAAATGCCCATCAAATCAAAACGTAGACCATCAATGCCAAATATTTCAATAAAACGCTTAATTATTAACTTTAAATATTCTCTAGTAAAATAAGCTTCACTTCTAACTTCATTGCCACAATAGGAAGCATTGCCTAGTTTTCCATCGTTGTATCTAAAGAAATAATAAGGAAGCATATTGGCTAAATTAAAGGACTTCGCATTATAAACATGATTATAGACAACATCTAAAGTAACACCGATATTATTTTTATGTGCCAAATTAACAAATGTTTTAAATTCTCTAATTTGTTCATAAGGATTAGTACTAACACAATATGGCAAATGTAAACTATTATAAGTAACCGGATTATAACCCCAATTATAATTACTATGATCTAAATCAAAACTAAATATAGGCATTAATTGCACATATGTAATACCTAACTTCTTTAGATAATCAAAACCAACGGGATTACCATCAAGCTTAGCGTTTTCCTCACTTAATCCCTTAAAAGTCTTAGGATACTTAAAACTAACGCTATCGCTAGTAAAATCTCTTACTGATGTCTCATATATGATTGGGATATCAGAAGGTTCGAATCTAGTACTAGAAACCAGCTTATTTCTATCAACAACAAAAGAATTCTTGTTGTCTTTATCGGCATAAGAAAAAGGATCAGAAAACTCATATGCTTTTTCTCTTAAAGTTGCATAATGATAAAAATGATACTCAAGATTCTCATTAAAAGTTAACTCAAAGACGCCCTTACCCTTATAGTCCATCTTATAGACTTTATTATCTAAATGAAGTCTAGCCTTCTTACTTAAAGGAGACCACAATCTAAAGATTGTCTTATTACCTTCTATAAAAGAGCCGAGTGTATTTAAATCTACTTTATATTCCTCATCAAAACGCTCAGTTTGGGTAATAAAACGAAAACGTATCTCACATGGGATATCATCTAATAGAATCAAATAATTATTCTTCTCATCAAAGTCATCTTTTAAATGAATATAGACATATTCCTCATCATCACTTAAATCAAAGCCTTGTTCAATATTATTAACGAGTAACTTTAAATTTTCATTTGAAAATAGTTCACTCTTTTTCACTGTGATTAAACGATAATCATCTAAATAAAAATTAGCCATTATTACTTTTTAGCGCCTCTAGTTTTGCGTTTGTCTCAATTGAATCAATTAAAGCCTTAATCAACTTTTCAGCCTTAGAATCAGCTGAATAATCAGCCTTAATAACATAAGTGGCTCTATTTTCTTCTTGTAGCTTTAAAGCCAATTCATCCTTAGCCTTTTTAGAACCATATACCGCAACCGTTGTACCACCTTCATCTAAGACAACCCTCATACTTGGGACATCAGTCAATCCATCACCAAAGTATACGATGTTACTAAAAGGAAGATGCTTTTCACCACTTGGTGTTTTCTTATTTAAATCAACATCATTAGTTTCATCAAAAATGCCCTTATTTATACGATATAAATATTGTGTCTTAGTAGTATAGTTAACAACCCTGCTTGGCCAAATTACCTTACCATTTTCATCATAAGAAAAAGCGCAGGCATAAACCTTCTTAAATTCTTCAGAAATGCTTGTGCCATTAATCATTTCTCTTATACCACTAGAAATGATATAGTGCTCTACTTCTACATGATGCTTCTTGCCATAGGCATTAACTCTCTTAAACCAAGTATCAACACCCTTATATAGTTTGATATACTTGCCCTCGTCATTTAACTCTTTTTTTGTTAAATTAGGATTCTTCTTCACCATGAGTTCCATATAAGAAAGAATGCCATCCATATTATTCTCTACAGAATTCTTATGAGCTTCACTCCAAAAATCATTAGGATCCTTATATCCTAGTTTCTTAATATAGTGAAATTCTTGCATATCCTTGGGTGATAAAGTCTTATCAAAATCGTAAATTAAGGCCATCTTTGTCATATTTACACCTCGTTTAAATTCTTAATTGCTTCTATATAAATCTCTACTTGTTTCTTAAAATCTTCAATGCCTAAAGACTCATTAGCATCATGAATATGATTTTCTTCTTCATTAAAAGCACAACCAAACGCAATAATATTCTTAATGCTTTTAGCGTAAGTACCACCACCAATCGCAATCATATCACCATTATCACCAGTAACATCTCTATATGCCTTAAGCATAGCCTTAATCATTGGACTATCTTTTTCAAAATATAGAGGATTAATCATATTTTTGATTTCTAAAGGCTCAATATTTTCTAATACCTTCTTACAATCATCAACAGTTCTAGTAATAGGGAAACGCATATCAACACTGGCCAGTACATAGTCACCTTCTTTTTTGATAACACCAATATTTACACTAGTATCAGTTTCATCATCTTTTAAAGGCAACATACCAAACTTTTCACCATGTACATCTAGTCCAATATACTTATGATATAAGTCAACATATTCATCACCAAAATCAGCATTATATAAAGCTTCCATCAAATAACTCATCGCATTAACACCGCTATCTGGAGCAGAGGCATGTGCAGCTATGCCAAATACAGTAACAGAATTACCATTTATTTCATACTTGATATTATTGTCACCTAAATACTTCTTAAACTTACTGGCATCATAAGAATCAACAGGCAATTCACATTCTACCTTCTTACAAACGATATTACTTGCCTCGCCACCTTTGATATTAACAATCTTAGATTTAGCCTTAAACACACCAGAAATCATACCCTTTTCAGCATAAATACCAGGGAACTCACCATCTGGTGTAAAGCCCATATCAACACCACCTTCTTTTTCTACATAGTGTTTAATACACTTAGAACCAGTCTCTTCATTGCAACCAAGGATTAATCTTACCTTCTTTTTGAATTGATAGTTTGTATCTAATAAATACTTAATCGCATACATGCTGGCAACAGCAGCGCCCTTATCATCTGATACACCTCTACCATATAAACGATCACCCTTTTGTACTACTTCAAAAGGATTAGAATCCCATCCTTCTCCTGCTGGCACAATATCTAAGTGACATACTACACCAATTGTCTTATCGCCTTGTCCTACTTCACCATAGCAGGCATAATAATCAACATTTTTAGTATTAAAACCCTTTTCATTCATCAAAGAAATAGCTTCATCTAATACTTTTCTATTTTGAGAACCAAAAGGCTTTTCATCATCACATAAAACCGAATTATACTTAACTAATCTCTTTAAGTCATTAAGCATATTTTCATAATTATCTTCTATATATTTCATAAATCTCCCTTCATAATAAGTCCAACAGGACAATGATCACTACCATATATATCATCATAGATTAAAGAATCTTTAACCTTATCCATGATTCTGTTTGAAACCACAAAGTAGTCAATACGCCAACCAATTCCTCTTTCACGCGCTCTAGTTCGATATGACCACCAAGAATACTTAATTGATTCAGGATATAGCTCACGATAAGTATCACTAAATCCACTTTCTAATAAACAACTAAACTTTTCTCTTTCTTGATCTGAGAAACCAGCTGAGAAATGATTGTCATCAGGATTTTTTAAATCAATTTCATTGTGCGCTACATTTAAATCACCTGTATAAATAACCGGTTTCTTTTTATCAAGCTTAATAAGATGTTTTCTCAAATCATCTTCCCAATGCATACGATAATCAATTCTCTTTAAACCGTCCTTAGAATTAGGAACATAAGCACACACAAAGTAGAAATCATTATATTCAAGTGTAATAACTCTACCTTCTTTTGGATGATCATCACCTTCAATATCAAAGCTAACTGATAAAGGCTCTTTCTTAGTTAAAACCATCGTACCTGAATAGCCCTTTCTTTCAGCACAATTCATATAGCGATAATAGCCCTCAAAGTTATAGGTCAATTGATCTTCTTGCATCTTGGTTTCTTCAAAAGCGATAATATCAGGATCTTCTCTATCTATAAAATCAATTAAATCTCCTTTAGAAAGTATCGCCCTTAAACCATTCACATTCCAATTTAGTAACTTCATTAAATGGCTCTTGTTATCTTTTCTAGATAAGCTCTTTCTTCTTCATTTAAATAAGGACTTAAAGTCTCATATACTTCCTTATGATAGTTATTTAATAATTCTACTTGTCTATCATTTAAATACTTCTTATCAATAAGTCTTAAATCAAAAGGAACCATTGTCAAAGTTTTAAAATGCATGAATTGACCATATTCATTAAGTTCATCGTTTTCCACAAGTAACAAGTTTTCACATCTAATGCCATATTTACCCTCTAGATAAATACCAGGTTCATCAGAAACCACATTACCTTTTCTTAAAGGCACTTCTTCACTTCTTGAAGCTGAATGCATATATCTAATATTAGGTGGAGCCTCATGTACAGACAAGACATGACCTACACCATGCCCTGTACCACATCTATAATCAATACCTAATTCCCAAATATCTTTACGAGCCAAAATGTCAACTTGATTGCCTGATAGTCCACTCATGAATTTAACTGAGCTTAAATTAAGCATTGACTTTAAGACATATGTAAAATGTTTCTTAAATTCATCACTTACTGGTCCTAGATAAATAGTACGAGTAATATCAGTAGTACCTTCTTTATATTGACCACCTGAGTCAACTAATAAGACACTTTGATTATGTAGCTTACTATTATTTTCTTTTGTAGGACCATAATGCATCATTGCGGCGTTAGAGTCATAGGCAACAATTGGATTAAAACTTAAGTCAAAAGCCTTATAAGATAGTCTAAATTCGTTAAGTTTACATGCAGCTTCATATTCATTAATAGTTTCTTTATCAACTTCATCTAGCCACTTTAAGAAACGCACCATAGCAACACCATCGTAAATATGAGCCTTAATAGTGTTTTTGATTTCTGTTTCATTTTTCATTGACTTCATTTCTTCAATGATGGGTAAACAGTTACATACTTTATTACCATGGTTTCTAATCGAAACATAAGTTTGATAATTAACCTTAGTCTCATCTAATAAAATAGTTTCATTCTTAATAGTCTTTAAGAAACTATAGTATTCATCATATGGTCTAATAATAATTCCATCACTATATAAACCATCTAGAATATCTTCATCTAGTCTTTCTAAGTCAATGAATAAATATACATCTTCTTTATTGAACACTAAATAAGACAAGAATACAGGAGTATATAAGATATCATTACCTCTTAGATTAAGAATATAGGCAATAGACTCTAGATTGTTAACGATATGGGTTTTACCATTTAAGATATATTTAACTCTTTTTAACTTATCAGCTCTACTAAGCCCTGTGTATTCAATTCCTAGTTCATATAATTTATCTTTTGAAAGAGGTACACGATTTTCAATCAAGTCAGAATAGATATCAATACTCTTAATCTTGATGCCTTCATTAAACAATCTCTTGGCAAATTCAATACTAGTACGCTTGCCATCTAGTCCAATAGTTTTACCTGCATAGTTCTTTTTAATAAATTCAATTGGATCTAAAGCGCCGCATGTACCAAGTTTTACAACTTCTACATCATTTGGAATACATTGTTTATCAGCTTGTAAATGATATCTACCATCAACAAAGATATAGGCTTTATCTTGGCCCACTAGTAAAGTAGCCAAAGAACCAGAAAAACCCGAAAAGTATTCAATTGTCTTGAAATATAAAGGGACATATTCTGACATATGATAGTCAGAAGTATTTAAATAATAAACATCTATATTATGTTTTTTCATTTGCGCTCTTAGCGCACTAAGTCTTACATTTTCCATAAAAGAAAAACTTCCTTCCTAATGATTTAATTCTAGCATATTTAATGCGTTAATAAGCTATTTAGGGTATAATAAATCGGTATGAAAAAGAATGATATTGATGATGTAACTCCTTTTGAAAAAAGGAAAGCCAATAACACAATGCGAAATAGAAATAGGCGCGCTCAAAAAGCTGCTTCAAATCAGGAAATACTTGTAGATGAAAGTGGGACAAGTGAAGTTAAAGAAGTAAAGCCTGCTCCTGTCAAATCCAGCATTGAGCAAATGGTTGAAGATATAGTAAAGGAAGATAAAGAAACTCCTAAAAAGACTTCTGAAGATATTGAACTACAATTCAAATCAACAACAGAAGAAAAGAAACCCGTTGCTAAGAAGCCTGTTATTAGAAAGAAGACTACTGCTACAGGGGATTCAAGTCCTAATAGTAATCCCGATAATAGTGGAGGTTCAAACCTTAATGGTGGAGATTTAAATCCTAAAGTTCCTGTAAAGAAAGCTAAGAAATCAGGAGGTTCGAATCCTAATGGTGGGGGTTCTAATCCAATCAGACCTAAAACCAAGACTTCTATTAAGGTACTAGCTACTATTACCACTATAATTGCCGCACTTGGCATTATCGCTTGTATTGGTGCTCTAGTATTTGCGGGTAAATTACTTGAAGATAAACCTGCGTTTGATAGAAGCAAACTAGAATCAGAAGATTCAAGTATTATCTATGACGCAAATGGTGATGAAATTGTTGAACTAGGTTTATATCTTAGAGAAAACATTGAATATGATGATTTACCAAACTGTTTAGTAGATGCCTTCTTGTCAATTGAAGACTCAAGATACTTCGAACACTTTGGCTTTGATATCCCGCGTTTCACTAAAGCTATACTTGCTAACTTAAAGTCGGGTAACTTTGGCCAAGGTGGTTCTACCATGACGATGCAACTTGTAAAGAACTCTTACTTCCAAGTTGATGCGGATGGCGATTCTACAATGGCTGCTTCTAGTGGTATGAGCGGTGTTAAACGTAAGATGCAAGAAATCGTATTGGCTATTGAGGCTAATAATCAAGTAAGCAAGAAAGATATTCTTGCGCTATATGTAAATAAGATTAACTATGGAAATAATATCAGAGGTGTTCAAAAAGCTGCTCAATATTATTTTGGTAAGGACGCAAATGAATTAGGACTTGTTGAATCTGCTTTCTTAGCCGGTATCATCAATGCCCCTAATAACTACAATCCTTATAACGAGTTATATAAAAATGATGATTCTTATATCTATTTGAATTCAAAGATTACTTATCTTGAAAACGCTCAAGAAAGAACTGCTGAAGTATTAGACTTGATGGCATATCATGGCTATATTACTGAAGAAGAGGCAGAGCTTGCTAAGACGGTAAAGATTGAAGATCTATTAGCTGGTGTTGCCAAGAAGTTCAATACTTATTCTCAATACTATCAAGACTATATTGATGCCGTAATTGAGGAAGCAACTGAAATCACAGGTAAGGATCCATATACTACTTCAATGCGTATCTATACTTCAATGGAACCATATATGCAAAGAGTTCTATATGACATTGAAAACGAAAACACTGATTTAAGATACACAAACAACTTAGAACAATCGGCACTGGTTGTATTGAACAATCAAACTGGTGAGCTAATAGCCTTGGGTGGCGGTCGAAACCAAGAAGAACAAGCTCGTCAATTCAATAGAGCTACAAGTTCTTACTTACAACCAGGTTCTAGTATTAAGCCGGTAATTGAATACGCTCTAGCCTTTGATAAACTAGGCTGGTCTACAGCTCATACAATTACCGACCAGCCATATTACTTATATGGTGGTAATGTCTTGGTTGCTAATGCGGGTTCACAAGGATATACCGGTGATATGTTGATTACCGAGGCTATCGCTAGATCATTAAATACGCCAGCTGTTCAAACACTAGCCGCTGTTATTGATGAAATTGGCGAAGACGGCGTTAAAGATTACTTAAGAAGTATCGGAATTACAAAAAACTTAGATACATTCGATCTTCAATGGGCAATTGGCGGTAACACATGTCTTGTAACACCTGTTCAATTAGCTGGCGCTCATGCGATATTTATGAATGATGGCTACTATATAAAGCCACATACAATAAAGAAGATTGTCTTCTCAGATGATTCTGAATACGTAAGTGATACAACAGGAACACAAGTTATTTCAAGCGCTGCAGCCTATATGATTGCGACATGTGAAGAATACAATGTTTCTGGCCCATTCTTAAATAATATGCAAATACTAAAGAGAGATTATCCAGTATATGCTAAGACTGGTACAACCGACTGGTCTACAAGTGGTGCTCAATATGGTATTCCTACTGGTGCTCCTAAAGATATGTGGCTAATGTGTCAAAATTCAAATTACACAATTACGATATGGTTGGGCTTTGATAAAGCGGAAGTTGGTTCTTACTTTACAAGTGCTGAAGACCTTGCCAACTTAAAAGGTAAGATCGGTAGATACATCCTAGATGAACTAGATGAAAACATGGATGGTGATACAAGCGGAGTTACTCGTCCTGATGATGTAAGTGATGTAACAATCGTCAAAGGTGCTTATCCATATTGTGAACCAAGTGGTGGATATGAAACAGTTACAGGTTTAATTAAGACTAGCGCTTTAAAGGAAACACCTCTAACTTCTGTATCTGAAGTACTAAATAACTTACCAGTAAAAGAAAATGCAAGTGGCGGCTTAAGTGTTACTACATATAGAGGAAGTGATGGCCAAATCGGTGTTAACTTCTACTCTGGTGGTTACTATTGTTCAGGTGGAACTCAAAACATATCAGCTACAAACGTTTATGGTAAGACAACAAGCGCAACAGGAAGATGCTACTTCCCTCACTATAAGACAAGTGGTTCAAGCTACGCATATGGTGAAGTCACACTATATAAAGATGGTGAATACTATCAAAGTGCATCAGGTGAAGGCGGCGTAGAATTCTGGGTTGATGGCGAAGGAAGCTATTCAGCTTGTGTATATGCAGATGGTCAAACCGTTTGTTCAGATGTTGACTAAGGAGACAATTGTCTCCTTTTTTAAAGGATAAAATTATGGAAATAGAAATATGTTGCGGTAGCTTTCAAGATGCCTTAAATGCCTATAAAGGAAACGTTTCTAGAATAGAGCTCAATAGTGCATTATATCTAGGTGGTTTAACACCTACGATTGCTTCATTAAGGCTTACAAAAGAAAACACTAATCTAAAAGTAATATGCATGGTAAGGCCTAGAGCTGGTGGTTTTAACTATACAGATGATGAATATAAACAAATGTATCTAGAAACTAAATTATTACTAGAAAATAAAGCTGATGGTATTGCCTTTGGCATATTAAATGATAACTGTGAAATAGATGATAGAAATATCGAATTATTAAAGTTGATTAAACAATACGATAAAGAAGCAGTATTTCATAGAGCCTTTGATCAAACAATCAATCCTTATAGTTCAATAGAAAAATTAATAGAACTAGGCTTTGATAGAGTTCTTACTTCAGGCCAAAAGAAAACAGCTATTGAAGGCAAAGACCTTATTAAAGATTTACAGTTTAAATATGGAAATGAAATAGAGATACTTGCAGGAAGCGGCATCAATGATACAAATGCCAAAGATTTTGCAGAATATACAAGTGTTAAACAAATACATTCTTCATGCAAAGATTATCTAGTTGATATTAGCGCAAATAAAAATGTTTCGTTTGATTATTTAAATGATAATAAATATGAAATAGTATCAATTAATAAAGTAAAGAAATTAATTAGCTTGTTTTAATTCCTCTTCTCTTTGAATAGAAATACTATTCTTATGGATTATCACAAAGCACATTAAAATAATGCCTATAAGAATTGTTAGTGGTAACAATTCTTTTTTATATAGGCCAAAAGAAATTAACACAAAACAAATATAAGTAATTCTTGTTCTTCTTGTATGAGGATTAATTCTAAATACAGAATTAGTAATATATAAAATAATAAGTACTAGTAATGGATAATAATTAAAAGAAGCTAAGCCAATAAGTACACCAAAAGATACCGCAATAGCCTTGCCGCCCTTAAAGTGATTAAAAATAGAATAGGCATGGCCTAAAACAGGAGAGACAATCATCAAAAAGAATAGTTTACTTTTTATATATCCCCATTTAATAGCTAGATATACAGGCACAACACCCTTAAAGATATCACCAAGTAAACAAAGAATACCCACCCAAACTCCAGCATATTTCATCGCATTAGCAGTACCTGGATTGTGATCATCACTAAGTTCAGTAACATCAACCCCTTTAATTAATAAAGGCAGCCATTTACTAAACAAAAGACTTCCTGAAACATATCCATATAAAACAACCAATATATCTTTAATCATTTCCGTTTTTAATTATAAAGTCACAAATATCTTTTGCGGCAGTAGGTTTACCATATTTCCTTTGACACTCAATCATTTTTTCTTGTAAAGAAACATCATTTAAAAGTTCTATTCCCTTTTTAACTAAGACATCTTCATTATCATCATAGATAGACATACCATGTTTAGAAAAGAAATCAGCATTTCTATTTTCACATCCTGGTATGGGACTTGTATGAACTAGTGGCACATTAGCAACTATAGCTTCCGAGGAAGTCAAGCCACCTGGTTTAGTAAATAAGACATCGCAAGCTTTCATATAAAGAAAAGTATCATTAGTAAAATCTAAAATATGTACATTTTCATATTCCTTATATTTGTTTCTTAATATATCTTTAAGTTCTTCATTATTGCCACATAGGATATATAAGTTACAATCACAATTCTTAACAATCTTAAAACTAAGACTTTCAATATTGCCAAAGCCCATAGAACCCGTCATAAGTACTACACATTTCTTATCTAATTCGATATTTAACTTATTACGCGCATCATCTTTAGAAATAATAGAACTATAGATCTTAGAAACAGGAATGCCATAAGGAATAAGCCTAAATTCAGGTATGCCCCTTCTAACAAATTCATTTTTTAGATCTTCATGTGGTATGAAGTAACAATCAGCTCTTGTCTCTTCTGTAAAAGGAATACAAGTATAATCAGTCGCAATAAAATATGTTTTAACACTAATTCGATGTTTTCTTAATAAATAAGTTAAAGCCTCAGCAGGAAATAAATGCGGCATGACAACAGTATCAAAATTATTAATCTTTATATAGCTTAATAGCTTACTAGAATATAAGGCATTGGCATAATATACAGGTGATTTGTGATTCGAGTTAGATAATAGTCTTCCAGCTTTATAGGCGTTCTTAAAGACTCTTTTAGCCTTTACTGTACTCCAAATATAGATTCTTTTAGAATACTTGCTAGTATTTTTAGAGGCAAAACTTAAAACATCGACAAGTTCACAATAGATTCCTCTATCATCAAATTGTTCCTTTATTGCCTTAGCAGCAGAGTTATGCCCCTCTCCTGTTCCTGTTGATAAGATAAGTACTTTCACAACATTATTTTACACAATTAAAACAAACCTTTAAGCTCACGTTTTAGTAGAATTTCATCGATGTGCATAAAAACAAAATCACTTTTATTAACAGGCGTTTTTGTATTTTGCTTCAAGAAATTTCTATTTAAAGTCACAAATAATATGATATGTTTTTTACATATATTTTATATTTTATACGTATTTATTATTTCAAGATATGATAAAATAGTCTTACTTAAGGAGGTAAATATGGCCAAGTCATACGTTGAATATATATGCGATATACTGCAAAAAGAAGATTTTGGAAAACCAATCTATGTACACGAAATAAGTGAATACTTAAAGCTGGCATATAGCCTAGACACAAATAAAGCGTCAGCAGCTACTTCCGTCGCATTTAAACGTATATTAGATGGAAAGCTAATTCCTGACTTAAGATTTTATCAAAAAGGAATATACTATCGAGTTAAACCTACGCCATTTGGTGAAACTGGAATAGATAAGGAGCAATTAATACTAGATAAATATCTTAAAGACGATAATGGCTATGAAACAGGGCCACTTATCTTACATAAACTCGGACTTACTTCCCAAATGCCAAATCAAAGGATTGTCGTGACGAATAACGCTAAGGATTGTCAAAGAACAGATGAAAAATTAGGTGTTATTGTTCGCCCTTGTAAAGTTAATATAAACAATAACAATAAACACTACTTAGAAATTCTTGATGTATTAGATATTATGGATAAAACGCCAATAGACGTCAATAATCCATATGACATTATTGGTAAATATATTAAAGAGCTTGGACTTGATTGGGCTAAGCTACTTGGGCTTGCCTATAGCTATTACAACAAAAACACTATCTTACAATTAGCTCATGTGGCAAAGGGACAATTATGAGATTGCATGAAGATATTGATGCCTTTAAGGTTTTGTTGAATAACGTCCATGAAAAAACCGGATATCGTTTAGATGTGCTTGAAAAAGATTATTATGTAGTTTTAATATTAGAGGAACTTTCAAGAAAACAATCAGAAGGACTACCCGCATATTTTAAAGGCGGAACCGCTTTATATAAAGCGTTGCATACTACAAATAGATTTTCAGAAGACATAGATATATCGGTTGAAACAAGAGAATGCAGTAGAACACAAAGTGATAAAAGATTAGATGCCGCTACAAAGAAATATGTATCTTTAAATAGGGATGCTTCCCAAGGAATTACAAATCGATCTGAAGTAATCGCAGTCTATACCTATACTCCTTTAGTTGATTGTGACGTTAATGACGCTTTACAAAGATTTGGTAAATTAAAAGTTGAAGCTACATCGTTTACTATTAGTGAGCCAATAACTAGTATGGAAATTAGTCCTATGTTATACGAGCTAGCAAGCTCCACACAAAAGAAAATTCTAAATGATTTATATGATATAAAACCTTTTCATATACAAACAATTACGCTAGAAAGAATATTTATAGATAAATTATTTGCGGCAGAAGCATACATAAGAAAAGCAGAAATAAAAAATAGAGCTTTTGAAGCTGCAAAGCATATATACGATCTAGCAGTCATGGCGAAATTGCCGTTGATATTAGATTTGTTGAACAACGAAAATACAATGGATAAACTTCTAAGCATAAGAATACAAGAAGAAAATAATAGACTAGACGGCATACCAGGGCTGGCGCCAAGTGAATTTATCTTATTTGATAGTATTAAAACCAACAAATTTGTTAAAGATGCATATGAAATTATGCAAAAGCAATATGTTCTAAGAGACGTAGATAGAATTGCCTACAAAGATACAACGATTATATTGCAAAACATGCACGACACTTTAATAAAAAATAATGCATGGAATGATAAAAAATAATTCTTATTGTAGAAATCGAAGCGATATTGGTTTTTGAAATAACGCTATTTTTGATGATTTGTTATTAATAGGCGTTGATCTATTGAGTAACTTATCCGCAATATAGAAAAATGAGAAAAACGCTGAGCAAACTTGGGATTAGAAAACGTTATCTATCAAATAAAAGGAATGCTCTAGGGCTTTCACAAAGGTAATTAACTAAGATGTGTGGTTTTCCTCAATTTTCTATAGCCAAAAACCACTTCTAATTTAAAGACTTTATTAAACATATTTGATCATTTAAGCTTATCACTTACGTTTAATCAATTGAATTGAAACCAAATAAAACCATGGTTTAGTCCATGGCTTTATCATTAATAATTATTTGTAATTGTTATTTGCCTAAGGCAATTTTACCCAATGCATCAGCTTGCATTATCGCATCATACAATTCAATAGGCTTAACATCACCCGCTAGATTATGAATTGTTTCACCTTCCACACAAGCATTCTTAGCGATTTGTTCAACTTGTTCCTTAGTTGTAACACCAATCTCTTCAAGAGTTACAGGAAGCCCTACTTCTAGACAGAAATCTTGAACTTCTTTAAATTCTTCATTAGTAGCCCCTTCTAATACAAGTTGTACTAAAGTACCAAAAGCAACGCAACAACCATGGTCTGCATGTTTTACATCAAGAGAAGTAACGCCATTATAGAAAGAGTGTGCTGCTGCACAGTTTACATTATCCGCACCAACACCTGATAAATAAACATTGGCTTCACATATATTTTCTAAAGCAGGAGTAACAACATGAGCCTTACATGCTTCAATAGCTTGCGCGCCATATTCACGTAATGTATCATAACAAAGTCTCGCAAGAGCCATGCCAGCTCTTGTAATACCGGTTCCCTCTAAACTTGCAGATTCAGTTCTAATAGAAGCTCTCCCTTCAAAATAAGTGCCTAAAGCATCGCCCATTCCCGCAATCAAGAACTTAACAGGAGCGTTGGCAATAACTGTTGTATCAACCATAACTGCATCTGGATTTGTTGGATAAAACAAATATTTATCAAAACTGTGATCATCATTATAAATGACTGATAGACCGATACATGGAGCATCAGTTGCGGCAACCGTTGGTACTATTACAATATGCTTACCCATGTAGTAAGCTGTAGCCTTGGCTGTATCAACAGCGCTTCCTCCACCTACTGCTACAACAGTATCAATATTATCTTCTTTGACAATTTCTTCCATCTTAGCGATTTCACCCTTTGAAGATATGCCACCAAATATTTCATATCTACGATATTCATCTAAACCATCAAAGCTTTTTTCAATCTTATCATGACACGCCTTATAGCCACTATTTGAACAAATGAATAACCATCTTTTGCCCATATAGCCCATTTCTTCATGAAACTTTAAAGTCGCATCTCTTCCTTGTACATACTTTAAAGGCTCTCTCATAGCCCTAAGTCTGCCCATCATAAACAATACCTCCATATGTAGATTAATATCTACAATCAGGATTATAGTACTTTTTTAAAACGATAGTTAATAATTTCACTAGTTATTTTTTGTGTTTTTTTAACCAATTGTTTTTTAATGATACCTTGTGAAACAATAAAGAAATTATACAAAAAAATAGAAACAAAAGTGTAGAAAAAGTAGAAATAAAATTAAAATAATTCTATAAAAAACTTACAAGAATATATAAAAAATCCGCTAGATAAAGCCATAGCTTTAGCATAGTGCTGTAAGTAGC
>CAVEWG010000026.1:0-20025 GCA_963619285.1 Oscillospiraceae bacterium
CTATTTTCCTCTTCTTGCTTTTCTTGCAGCCTCTTGTTTAAGTTTTCTCTTTAAACCTGGTTTAATGTAATATTCTCTTTTTCTTACTTCAAGAAGGGTTCCATTACGAGAAACTT
The DNA here is from genome assembly GCA_963619285.1 of Oscillospiraceae bacterium. Taxonomy (GTDB): domain Bacteria; phylum Bacillota_I; class Bacilli_A; order Erysipelotrichales; family Erysipelotrichaceae; genus Colivicinus. The sequence continues at coordinate 117 of CAVEWG010000026.1, forward strand.
GTCTCTTAAATCTACGTAAAGCATCATCTAATTGTTCATTTTCTTTTACTACTACTCTTGACATTTATAACACCCCCTTCCAAGATCTCTAATATTATACATATAAATCAAAATCTAATCAATCGAATTTTTTAACTGTTGGCAATAATTCTTCGCAATATTATAGTCACCTTCATAAGATTCTTTGCCAAGGCTTCTAAGAATAAAGCTATCTTTTCCTTTGCCTAGTATCAATAAAATATCATTACTATTTAAAAGATCAATTGCCGACTCAATCGCAAATTTTCTATCTTCAACAATAAGAGTTTTATATTCATCGAAGTACTTAGCCGCATTCAATAATATCGAATTAATATTGCCACTATATGTAGATAATTCAGTAAGGATAATTTTGTCGCAATTTGAAGAAACATACTCACCTATTTCTTTTAGTGTTTGCTTATCAAAACCATTTCTTATACCTAATAAACAAACAATACGTTTATTAACTCTTTTTATCTTTTTGGCGTACTCAATATTTTCTTTTATAGCTTGATAGTTATTGGCTGAATCAATATAAATATTATATTCATCGCATGTATCAACCACTTCCATTTCTCCTTTTAAAGGCTTAATAAAAGGAAGAACTAAAGCTAATTCATTCATATCATAGCCAGTTAAATATAAAGCTGCAATAGAAGCAACAACATCACTAATTCCTTGTTTTGTGACAATCTTGGTCTTAAAATCATAATTTTTGCCATCTACCGATAAAGTAAAACTACTAGATCTTTCATTTAAATTTAAATTAGTAATGACAAAATCAGCATCTAGACTAAAGCCGTAAGAATGTACATTTTCACCACAGGCTTGTATTAATTCTTCAAATGATTCATCATCTTTATTAAGTAAAACCGCAGTTGTATCATCCAGAGTATATAAATAATTACACATAATGTCATAGTAATTAACTTCCATCTCTGTATAATAATTTGAATACTTATTTGTACGAGCATAAATAAAGACATTAGGCTTTATCGCATCAAGTTTCTTATAGGCAAAAGCTAGACAATCAGCTTCAAGTGTACAAGCTTTTATATCACTTTTAACAAACTCACTTAAATAACGTTGAGAATCGATTATAGTAAGGGTTCTATTATTGTTTAATAAATGATTATCACCATAGAAGATACCATTAACGCCAATTGAAGCACATTCCTTGAAGTTTCTTACAAGATTATGAATTAGATAAGAAATCTCGCTAACACCTTCACATCCAGTTGTTAAATAGATTTCTAGCCTATCACTTGGACAATTATAGAATTTAGACACAATCGCATTTAAACAATCAATTGTATCGTTTACTTTAATATATATTGCATCTAAGCTTGTATCGATATCATTTTGATAAACAATAACAGAAGCACCATTTTTTACAGCTTCCTTAACAAAGTCATGCCCATCATCTTTAATGCCGGCAATACAAAAGAAGATACAATTCTTCATTGGAACTCTTGAATCAATTGATAGCTGATCTATTTCCAGATGAGGAACATCATCAAATAATTCATCAAGAAACATGGCCCAATACCTCATCGTTTAAAACTTCATCTATAGTAACATCCACCACATTACCAATATCGCCTACTCCTTTGGCTTTTACATAGAAATATTGTTTAGTATAACCATAAACAAAGTTATCATCTTTTCTTTCAATTAGCATCTTTAAAGTAGAGCCCTTAAACTTATTAATAAATTTAACAGTTATAGGCTTTTGCGTACTTTCAACAGTATACAATCTATCTTTTTTAATCTTTTCATCAACATGTCCATCTAATTTATCGGCAACCGTACCTGTTTTTCTAGCATATGGGAAAACATGGATAAAAGAAAATTCAATGTCTTTTAAATTATTAATTGTCTCATTAAATAATTCTTCACTTTCCCCAGGGAAACCCACAATTAAATCAGTCGATATAGATATATCAGGAATTCTGTTTCTTATATAAGCGATTCTATCTTTATATTCCTTAATTGTATAAGGTCTATGCATACTCTTAAGTATTTCATCAGACCCCGATTGAATTGGAATATGTAAATGATGAGCTAGCTTATGATTATTAGCCATTAAATCAATTATGTCATCATTAATTTCAGTAACTTCGATAGAAGACAATCTAATTGTCTCAAGTTCTTCAATTTGACACAAATCCTTCAATAAATCATATAAATGATATTCACCGTCATAATATCTACCAGTATGAATACCAACAAGCACAAGTTCCTTACTGGTTTTAGAAAGAATTCTAGCTTGTTTAATGATGTCTTCATGTTTGCCACTTGTTTCTCTTCCTCTAGCATAAGGAATAATACAATAAGCGCAAAACTGGTTGCAGCCATCTTGTACCTTTAAAAAGGCTCTCGATTTACCAGGATAAGATTCTAATGTTAAATTATTAAAATCATTATTCAAAGGCGAAACAATCTTGCTTTTTACATTCTTATCAATTAAATCAAATAACTTGTCTTTATCTTTTGAGCCCACAATTAAATCAGCAGCATCAAAATCATAAGAATCGCCCTTAATTTGAACTAAGCAGCCTACCGCCACTACATAAGCATCAGGATTAGTGTTTCTAGCACGATGAACCATTTTACGTGTCTTTGATTCAGCGGTATTAGTTACACAACATGTAAAAATGATATAAATATCAGCCTTTTCTTTAAAAGAAACCTCTTTATATCCATTTTCTAATAATTTATTTTTTAGAACGGTTGCCTCATAGTCATTGACTTTGCAACCTAAAATCATCATTGCAAAACTTCTCATATTTCATTGCCTGCTATAACACTAGCTAAAAAAATAGCAGCTGTCTCAGCTCTTAGTATTCTTTTTCCTAAAGAAATAGAATCAAAACCACATTCAATAATATCTTCTACCTCACGGGGTTCAAATCCCCCTTCGGGACCAATAATATAAGTAATAGACTTATATTTCTTTAAATCAGAAATTGACTTAGTTTCTTTTTCATAAGCCAAGAGATTTAATTCACTCTTATATTTTTTAAGGTCTTTGAAAGTTGCATAATCGCAAATTTCAGGAATCTTATTTCGATGACTTTGTTCACTAGCTTCTCTAGCAATCTTTTTAATACGATCTAGCTTATTGTTGCCTTTGCCAGGTTTAACAACAGATCTTCTAGCAATATATGGAACAATTCTATTAACACCAAGTTCAGTTAGTTTTTGTACCGCAAAATCAAACTTATCATTTTTAATTAGTGCAAGAATAACGGTTATATCAGTCTCTAGTTCATTATATTCATCAAGTTTTTCTTCTATATATGCCATTCCATCATTATAGGAACACATAAAAACACTTTGATTTGAATCAACTAGTCTAAACTTATAACCATTATTAACCCTTAATACTTTCTTTAATTGATAGTTTACTTCACTATTTAATTGGTAACTATCTGAAGTGTTTAAAGGTTCATCATAAAAGAATTGTTGCATTAATCTTTGTCTTCATCACTTTCTATAGGATTAACAATAACCTTAATTTCATTAACAGTCTTTTCATCCGCATCAACAACCGTTACATCTAAGTTCTTATAAGAGAATTTATCATTAATATCAGGAATCTTATCCAAATTAAATATCACCCAACCAGCAACAGTATTGAATTCATATTCTTCTTCTGGTGCAATATCAAAGTATTCAAACATATCTTCAATATCAGCATCACAATTAACAAGATAAGTAGTATCATCAACCTTTTTAAAGTATTCAATTACCTCATCGTGTTCATCATAGATTTCACCAACTATTTCTTCTAAAACATCTTCCATAGTAATAATACCAGCAGTACCACCATATTCATCAATAACGATGGCCATATGTGATTTACATGTTTGAAGTTGCTTTAATAAAGCACTAATCTTTAAATGCTCAGTAGTAAATACTGGCTTTGTAAGAATTTGTTCAATTGAAGTAGCACTATCTTTATAGTAATGGAAATAGAAATCCTTTTCATGTAGAATACCAATAACATTATCAACAGAATCTTTATAAATTGGCAAACGTGAAAAACCAGATTCTCTAAAGTTCTTATCTATTTCCTCAAGCGGATCTTTTATATCATTAGCTACTACATCAACTCTAGGCGTAAATACTTTGCCTACTTCTTGGTCATTAAATTCAATGGCGTTAGTAATAAGATCGGCTTCATCTTCATTCATGTTGCCACCCTCTTGAGCTTCTTCTACCATCGTAATAAATTCTTCACTTCTAAATTCATCACTTTCTTCGGATTTAAATAATCGAGAAATTAAAGAAGCAAGACCATTAAATAAAAAAGTTAATGGTTTAAATAAAGTAACTAATATAGAAATAAAAGGTGTAAAAAACATCGCAAATTGTTCAGGATGGGCCTTCGCAATTGATTTAGGTGTAATTTCACCAAAAATTAAAATAGCTACAGTCATTACAATCGTTGATATTAAAGCACCATTTTCTTTAAAAGTAGCCACAAATAAAACTGTCGCAATAGAAGAAGATGCGATATTAACGATATTATTGCCAATTAAAATAGTGCTCAATAAAGAATTAAATTCTTCAGCAAGTTCTAATGCTTTCTCGGCTTTTTGATCACCATTATTGGCCATATTCTTTAGTCTAATTTTATTAAGACTAGAAAAAGCTGTTTCGGTGGCACTAAAACACGCGCTCAAGAAAACAAGGATGATTAAAACAATGATTGTGTTATTCATAATGCGCCCCTATAAGAGCGTTAGTGGATAAAGGAACTTCCAATTTAAATACTCTCCCTTTCGTCAATGTATATATATTAACAAATATTGAAATATTCATCAATCAATGACGTATTTACATTTGCGATTAGACTATCATCTAATCCTAATTCTTTCGCCAAGTCAAAACATGTATTCCATGAGCCGATATCATATTTGATATGGGCATCAGAATCAATAATAACTGGACAATTTAATTCTTTACAAATTCTTATCATTTCACTTTGATTTTCTAAAGTATTAGTCCTGTAATCACCTCTAAAGCTTGAATTATTTAATTCAACAAAAACTTTATTAGCTTTACAAGCCTTTATTACTTCATAGAAATCGCAAGGATGATTGCCATCATCAATATGTCCAAGTATCTTTACAAGTGGATAAGAAATAGCCTCTAGATAAAAATTTGTATTTTCTTGTTTAGTATGATTATGACCGTGATCATATGTATGAATTGAAGCAACCGCATAATCACAATTTCTAGTATAGAAATCAATAAAATCTTTTAAATATTCACCAACATTAAGTTCTACACCTCTAAAGATATGCATACCTTTATAGTCACAAGGAATAACGGCCATATTGGTAAAATTGTTTCTATCAGCTCCAAAATTAAATCTATCATGTTGATGATCAGTTATACCATAAAATTTAAGGCCTTTATTAAAGGCCTCTTCTATATTTTCGGTAACTGAACTATAAGCATGCCTTGAAAACAAAGAATGCGTGTGTAAGTCAGCTTTATTTATCATTATTAAACCCTAGTCTTGAAGAAAGAAGGAACATCATCGTCATCATTAACGATATTAACTTCTTCATTTCTCTTGTTTTCTACAATTGGTGCAGCATTTACATAAGTAGTTGTATTTTGAACTGTTGTTGCAGTATTTGGAAGTTCAAAACCAGTTGCGATAACAGTAACAATAATATTTTCACCTAATTGATCATTCATGGCTACACCAAAGATAGTATCAATATCATTTCCTGCAGCTTCCTTAATATAATCGATTGCCACTTGCGCATCATATACTGAAATATCATGACCACCAGTGATATTGATGATAGCTGATTTAGCGCCCTTAATTTGTGCTTCAAGTAAAGGAGACTTAATAGCCTTAGCAGCAGCTTCCTTAGCCTTGTTTTCACCATTTGCCATACCGATTCCGATCAAAGCAGTACCCTTGCCTTGCATAACAGCCTTAACATCCGCAAAGTCTAGGTTGATATAAGCTGGAACAGCGATTAAATCAGTGATAGTTTGAACACCTTGTCTTAAGACATTATCAGCTTCCTTGAAAGCATCTTCCATAGGAATCTTACCAATAACACTTAACAATTTATCATTTGAAACAATAATTAATGAATCAATGTATTCTTTTAAATTCTCAAGACCAACTTGAGCTTGATCATTTCTCTTTCTACCTTCAAACTTAAATGGAGTAGTAACAACACCAACAGTTAAAGCACCAGATTCTTTAGCAAGTCTAGCGATAACTGGAGCACCACCAGTACCAGTGCCACCACCTTCACCACATGTGATGAATACCATATCAGCGCCTGCGATACATTTTCTAATTTCATCTTCACTCTCACTTGCGGCCTTAGTACCAACTTCTGGATTAGAACCAGCTCCTAAGCCCTTTGTAGTGTTTTTACCTAAAACAATCTTGTTTTGACACTTTGACATATTTAAGCATTGTAAATCAGTATTACATACATAGAATTCAACACCCTTAACGCCATCATTAACCATACGATTAACAGCGTTACAGCCAGCGCCACCTACGCCAAATACTTTTATTCTTACTACTTGATTATATTCTGGTTTTGTAGTCATTTATTTGCCCTCACTTTCCTTATACATTTCAAATAAATTCTTAATCTTAGAAGTAATTGACTCTCCTTCAACATCAACTTCTATTTGGTCAACCGTTTTATCATACTCAGCTATATTAACACAATTTACGCTTAAATCATTAAGATTAGCTTTTTCTCTATAAACAAATAAAGCGCCATAAATAGCACATAGCTCAGCTTTTCTAGCACCAATGATATCAGGATAATAGTTCTTAACATCAACATTAGTCTTTTCTTTTAAAGAAGTACTAATAGCTTTCATATCACTACCCTGCCCTGTTAAAAGGAAACTTCCTCCCTTTTCAAGGATTGGCTTGCACATTGATGACACCTTGTCTGTAAAAGTATCAAGTGGTATTTTCACCAATTCATTTATATCACAGATTTTAATTGATTTATTAGCATCACCATCATTCCAGGCATAAATCGCATCATTTAAATGCTTAGAATCATAATCCACGTTGTATTTCACAAGTCTATCAACAACATTATCTGGTAAACGATATGCACTGCATACAGGATCTGATAACTCTTTTAAGCCACTATAGATGATTTCTGAACTCAATAGCTTAGTCTTATATATTAAACTTAAATAAGTTCTAGTATTATTGATATCTAATAGAATAATGTTTTGATTAATTGAATTCTCAAGCGCAACACTTTCTTTTGCGATTGCATAGTTAGATAAAACCAAATCTAGAATCTCTAGGCCCGCGCTTGTAACAGCCTCAACATAAGTAAAGGCCATATTCTTATCAGCACACAACAAATCAATATCGATAAAGGCCTCATCACAACTTTCATTTTCAGGAAGACGTCTTGTAGAAATACCATTTACTGTATATTTAGAAATATGCGTATTTATTACTAATAAATCATCATCAACTTCAGTTTTTAAGGAATTAGTAATAGCTCTGGCGATATCTTTTTTCTTAATATAGCCATCACTTGGAATAATCGAAACCTTAAGTGAAGTTCTTTTAAACTTGTAAGGAGGTAATACCAAAATAACTTTTTGTAGTGTTGCCCCAACTTTTTTAGAAACATCTTTAATCACTTTTTTAATATCAGTAACCAATGCATTCTTATCAGTTACATCATAATCCGAAATGCCTCTAACATTTCCTGAATATGTACATATTATATTAAAGCGGGTGTTATAAAACTCAGCTACAAGAATTTCAATCTTATCATCATCTAATTTTAAAGTAGCATATACTTGTTTAACGTTGTTCATAACAAAGATTATACAATAAATCTGTTAATTTTTTTAACAAACAAGGATTTAAATCTTGCAATTGAAAAACAAGTGTGGTAAATTAAATAAGCAATGTTTGATGAAGGGAGGCTGTATTATGTCAAGAGTATGCGAAATTTCTGGTAAGGGACCACTTTCAGGAAACAATCGTTCACATTCACTTCGCGCTACACGCCGTAAATGGAATGTTAACCTTCAAAATGCAACGATTATGGTTGACGGCAAACCTAAGAAGGTTAAAGTTTCAGCCCGTGCATTAAGAAGTTTAAAAGCACAAGCTAAAGCAGCATAATTAAAGGATCCACATGGATTCTTTTTTATTACCACCAAAAAAGACGTTTACACGTCTTTTTCTAATCCTTAATCTCATGCCAGTTCTCCCTTACTTCATGAAGCTTAGCATCTCTTAATAAATACAAAGTAACAATAATCTCGGGAATAACAAGTACTAAGCCATATAAAGGTGAACCACCCGTATCACTTGTAAGTCCATCCATGACACTTCCACTATTGAATAAGCCATAATAAGCACCAGTGCCAATATCGTTTAACATATGAATAAATATCGGTATCCAAATATTACCTGATCTAAAATAAATAGCCGCATAAGTAATTCCACCAGCTCCAGCTGCAAATACTTGTACGATAACACTTAATGTATCCTCATAGCCTAAATTAAATAAATGTAATAATCCAAATAAGATGCCAGAAACTATACAAGCCTTATAAATACCCTTTTTATTAGTTCCATAATGTTCAAGTAAGCTTTCAGCAATAATAGCTCTAGTGCATAGTTCTTCACTTAGCCCTACCATAAACATACAAATAATAAACAGGATAATCGTAGTTGTATCATTTAATGGATTACCTTCACTAATTGCCATATGTGTTTGCATAGCTAAGGCAAGAAGTGAAAAACATATTGGCCAAGTGGCAAGCAGCATACCCTTAATAAATCCCTTACCCTTTTTACCTAATAGATTAAATTTCTTAGTAACAATAAGCACAACAAGCATAAAGATTGAAGCAACTAAATCAGCTATTAATTGTTGAAAATATAATTCAGCTGACTCACTTGTAAACTTTGAAAGAAGCTTGCTTAACCAAATAATTGGATAATCGCTTATTTCTTGTCCTAATTTAAATAATCCTAAAACAACAATACAAAAAAGATAAATATATTTGTTCCTAACCTTTTCAATCATTCTAATATCTCTATAGAGAAATACTCTTTACATTAGCTTCAATGTCACCCTTAAAGATAAAACTGCCCGCAACCACAACATCGCAACCCGCTTCTTTTACCTTATGGATGTTTTTATCATTAATGCCACCATCTACTTCAATTAAATAATTTAAGTCGTTATTTTTTCTAAATTCATCCAAATACTTAATCTTATCTAAAGAAGAATCCATGAACTTTCGGCCACCAAAGCCAGGTTCAACCGACATCACAAGCACTAAATCAACATATTTTAAAATCGGAACCAACACATCAACATTAGTATTAGGCTTAATAGAAATGCCAACTTTTACATGTTTATTCTTAAAATAAGCAATAGTTTCAAGACATTCATAAATATCGTTAGTAGCTTCATAATGGAAAGTAATGCCATCTGCACCTGCTTTAATAAACATATCACCTATTTCAATAGGATTACTAACCATTAAATGCACATCCATAAATAAAGAAGAATTAACACGAAAAGCCTTAAATATATCAGGGCCAAAACTGATATTTGGCACAAAATGGCCATCCATTACATCAAAATGAATCCATTTACAATTTTCATTTATAACATCTAATTGTTCTGAAAACTTAGTATAATCTAAAGACAAAATTGATGGAGCTAATATCATAATTAACCTTCTTTCTTTGTATAGTATATAAGATGAATAATTGAATCACTGGTTTGTGTATATAAAGTACCAGGACTAGGATTACTTGAAACAACACAACGGCCACTATCACATTTTTCGCTGTAATTCTTTTGGCTATCTGTTAAAGAATCAGCTGATACTTCTTGCAATGTTACATTAAAGTTTAAAGCCTTTAGTTCACTTTCAACTTCATCTACATTTCTTCCAAGTATCGTATAAGGAATCATATAGGAACTCTTAGTCGAATAAGTTAAAGTAATCTCATTAACAACATCAGGATTATATTTATACCCAACTTCTAAACTTTGGCTTAAAACTATTCCTTCTTCTTCATCTGATTCTACAGCACGTGTAGATACGTTAAAGTTTTTAGCTTTTAAATCACTAACCGCTGTATCAATATTTTTACCAACATAATTAGAAAGCACAGAATAAGTACCTTCCGATACTGTAACTATAATCTTGGTACCCTTTTCTACAGTAGTACCTTCTTTAGGATTACTAGAAACAATAACATTGGCCTTAACATCATCAGTCATAACCCATTTAATATTTGAGCTATCAATAGTTAAGCCAAGTGGATTTAAAACATCTTCAGCAACTGTAAGTGTGAGTCCCTCGATTGAAGGAACAGTGACATTTTTAGATTTATTACCAATAACACCTGTTAAAAGTAATATTACCACAATCGCCACAACCGAAACCAAAGAGAGAATACAAATAAAGAAAGTACTAATCGCATTAGATTTCTTTTCTTTCTTTACCTCTTTAACATCTTTTAATTCTTTATTCTTAAGGCTTATTTCATTGCTTCTAGTTAAAACTAAAGGTTTATCATTTCTAGCTTCTTTACTTAAGCATCTATTTAAATCCTTAAGCATGATAGCGGCATTATCATATCTTTCCTTAGTATTTCTAGCAGTAGCCTTAACCACAATATTTTCAACACTTACCGGAATCTCAGGATTAAATTTAGAAACTCTAGGAACATCTTTATTTATATGCTCTAAGGCAACCTGTACTGGTGTATCAGCTTTAAAAGGAACATCACCTGTTAAAAGTTCATAGAAAACAATACCCAAAGAATAAATATCTGATTGCATAGTAGCCTGTCCACCTTTAGCAATCTCGGGAGCTAAATAATGAACAGAACCAAGTATTGAACCCTTTGAAGTAAGTTGCATCGCATTATTTAATACCGCAATACCAAAGTCGGCTAATTTAACAGTGCCATCATCTTTAATTAAGACATTTTGACTCTTGATGTCTCTATGGATAATGCCATTTTTATGAGCTTCTAAAAGTGCACTGGTTAATTGTTTCATAATCCAAACAGCTTCTTTAGCAGGTAAAGCGCCTCTTCTTTTAATTAATTGTTTCAAAGTGTGGCCCTTAACATATTCCATAACAATATAGTGCATATTACCTTCTTGACCTACATCATAGACATCAACTGCATTTGGATGGAATAACTTAGTAGAAGTATTAGCTTCTCTTTTAAAGCGTTCTAAAGAAATTGGATCATTTGCCATATCACCTTTAAGTATCTTAATAGCGACTTGTCTATTTAAAATCGTGTCAAAAGCTAAATAAACATTAGCCATGCCACCCTTTCCTATTTCTTTTATTACTTCATATCTATTAGCGATCTTCATTGCTTACAAGGACAACTGTAACGTTGTCATAGCCTCCTTTTTTAAGAGCTTTTTCAATTAAAGCATCACCCTTCTTCTTTAAAGTATCATATTCCAAAGAATCAACAACATTCATAATTTCATTATCTTGTAAATAACCACATAAACCATCCGAACAAAGTAGATAGATATCCATATCCTTTACCTTATGAATATCAAACTCTACAACATCAAAAACGCCAACAGCTCTAGTTAAATAATGACGCTTAGGATGAGTTAAACTCTCTTTATAAGTAATTTCACCCTTTTCAAGCATTTGATTAACATAAGTATGATCACTAGTTAATCTAAAAAGTTTTTTATCAACAATACCATAAGTTCTACTATCACCAACATTAATACTTAGACTGCCAAAAGAAGTAATTAAAATACCGGTCAAAGTAGTACCCATGCCTAAATAGTCAATATTAGACATAGATAAATCAAAAACATATTTATTAGTCTCAGTTAATAAGACATTCATTTTATCCTTGGCATCACATAATGAATCAAAACTTAAAGAACTAAAATGTTGTTCTATATAGTTAACTGTTTCTTTGCTGGCAACATCTCCCGCCTTGCCTCCACCAATGCCATCAGCAACCAAAGCCAAAAAATCACCATTATTATTGGTACAAGTAACATATGAATCTTGATTACAAGCTCTATGTAATCCCACATCGCTAATACAATAAAAATCAATCATGTAACATCTCTTTGGCTCTTAATTGGCCACATGCAGCATCGATATCAGTGCCACGTTTTTGTCTTAAAGTAACCGAAAGTCCTCTCTTCTTTAATAAATCATAAAACTTTAAAGTATCCTTAGGACTAGTACTTTTATATTCATTTTCTTTCACTTCATTATAAGGAATCAAATTGATATAAGCATTTCTTCCCTTTAATAAAGCACATAAATCATCAGCATCTTTTTCACGATTATTAAAGCCAGCAATTAATAAATATTCAAAAGTAATACGACGATTTGAATGCTGCTCATAATAATCAATAGCTAACATTAACTCTTTTAAATTATATGCCTTATTTATAGGCATTAAAGAACTTCTTAATTCATCATTGGCACAATGTAAAGAAATAGCCAAATTATATTGAAGCTTCTCATCTGCAAATTCCTTGATTTTAGGAACCAAACCACAAGTAGAAACTGAAATATGTCTAGCACCAATTTGTAAGCCATATGGACTATTTAGAATCGATAAACCTTTTAAAAGATTATCATAGTTATCAAATGGTTCACCAGTACCCATGATTACCAAATTATCAAGTCTAGCGTTCTTACCATCTAAATACTTTTGAATAGTCAAAGCTTGCAAAACAATCTCGCCAGGACTCAAATCTCTTTGTTTCTTCAAAAGACCTGAAGCACAAAATTTGCAACCCATGTTACAACCAACTTGGCTAGATAAACAAGCTGAATAACCATAATCAAAGACCATCAATACCGATTCAATTAAAGCACCATCTTCAAGTTCAAATAAAAACTTTACAGTACCATCTTTTGATTCTTGTTTATTTCGAATCTTAAAATCATGAAAGATAAAATCATTATTTAGTTTATTTTGCAAGTCTTTAGAAATATCGCTCATTTCAAAGAAAGATGAAACTCTTTTTTCATATAGCCATTTAAAAATTTGCTTAGCCCTAAAAGGCTTCAAATTAATTGAAGCTAAATAATTCTCTAAATCAGTTAAAGTATAATCATATATTAAATTCATTTTGTGATAACCGCATAATAGAAACAATCGCCATAATCATTAATAATTGTTTCTTCTTTTATTAATTTAAAATCTTCATGTTCATTAAGGAAAGCCAAAACTTGTTTACCATTTTCTTTTTTATTTAAGGTACAAGTACTATATAAGATTTGGCCACCTTCTTTTAATAGAGATGAGCAAGAATTCAATAACTCTTTTTGAATAGCTTGTATCTCATCTAAAGATTCTGGTTTTAAATGATATTTTAAATCAGGTTTTCTGCCGATTGTACCAAGTCCAGAACAAGGCACATCTAGAATAATCTTGTCAAATTTAACATCTAAAACATCACTTAAAATTCTACCATCTAAGTTTAAATAATGCACACCTTCAAAGCCAAGAAGCTTTGCCCTATCTTCAATTAACTTCAATCGATGTTCATGTAGCTCATTTGAATAAGCATTACTTGGTTTTATTATATCTAAACAATTAAAGAGCTTTGAACCGGGGGCTGAACACACATCTAACAAAGTGTCTTCTTCTTTTAAATCTAGATTTTTAACAAGACTTGATGAATTGATATCTTCCACATAAAACATACCCTTTATGAATTCATTTGAATTTAGTAAGCTTTGTTTAGAAGTAAAGATATCATCATTAATTATTTCAATATCTTTAAAATCATTAAATGTAGCCTTATGATGATTGATTCGATAATAAACAATTGGAACTCTTTTATAGTTCATAAGAATACTTTTTAATTCTTCTTCACTATATTGTTTAGCTAATAGATTATAAATCCACTTAGGCAATGAACTATTAATATATTCTTCACCATTTTTAAATTCATATTCTTTTCTCAATATTGCATTTATGAAAGGCTTATCATATTTATTAGCTAAATCTACATATTCGTTATTAACATAAGCTTCTTTATTTAGATAATATCTTTCATATAAAGCCATCGCAATAATTACTTTATTCTTTAAAGAAGTATTAGTTTTTAAATAATCTTTAACTTGAAACAATAAATAATCATATTCTTTTAAAACACCACTAACTAAATTAGAAACAAATGGTCTTTGAATAGGTTCTAGTTCCATTAATTTTTTGCGCATTAAAAGATTGGTATAAGAGTTATCACCAATACTTTTACATATAATTTCTAAAGCTATACTTCTTTGACTCATTCTAAATATAATGGATCAATATCTATTTTTATTGATGCCATCCCCTTTTGATTTAAATACTTATCTATGATAACCCATACATCGTTAATTAGTGGATTTAAATTAGCGTTCGCAATTAAAATGCGCATTCTATTTTTACCTTTAATCTTACTAAGTTCAAGTGGACGATAATGTTTATATGGTAAATCATTTAATAAATCATTTAAAAACTTAGCACTACTTTGTAAATGGCTTATATTTTCATCGGCTAAAACAATTGATAATAAATGACTATAAGGAGGATAAGAAGTCTTATAACGATAGTTCATCTCGATATTATAGAAATATTCATAGTCTTGTTTTAAAACAGCTTTAATTACATAATGATCAACATTAAAAGCCTGTATTATAACTAGTCCCTTATTATCAGCTCTACCACTTCTACCACTTGCCTGCATTAATAAATCAAAAGTTAATTTAGCTGCATTGTAGTCTTGATGGGCTAAACCAGCATCAGCATTTAATATACCAACTAAAGTAACATCAGGAAAATCTAGACCCTTAGAAATCATTTGAGTGCCAATTAAAATATCGTATTCTTTATTGCCAAAAGCGTTAAGAATGTTTTCATGAGCACCCTTTTTACTAGTTGTATCTCTATCAAGTCTAGCGATATTGGCACTAGGAAATATTTTATGTAACTCTTCTTCTACTTTTAAAGTACCAAAGCCATAATAAACTAAATTAGACGATTGACACTTTGGACAAGTGCTTACATTTTTATAGATTCTTCCACAAATATGGCACTTTAAAGCGCTTATATCCTTGTGATAATTTAAAGGACTATCACAATCCTGACACATCAAAGTAGTACCACAATCCCCACACTTAACAATTGGTGAATAGCCTCTTCTATTTAAAAGAATAATGGCTTGTTTATGATTGTTTAAAGTGTTATCTAATTCGTTTTTTAATCGTTTAGAAATTATATAAGAAGCATGTTTCTTAGTTTCCGATACTAAATCAACAACTTCAATTTGAGGTAAACAATTATTAATACGTTTTGGTAGTCTCAATAATTCATATTCACCCTTTAAAGCCCTAGTATAAGCATCAAGTGAAGGCGTCCCACTCGCCAACAATACTTTAGCTTTAAAATCTAAAGCGCGTTTAATAGCGACGTTTTTAGTGCTGTAGCAAGGCGTATTATCTTGTTTGTAAGAAGTATCATGTTCCTCATCAATGATAATTAAGCCTAAATTTTTAAAAGGCAAAAATATCGAAGAACGGGTACCAACCACAATCTTTACTTCATTGTTTTTTACTCTTTTATATTGTTGATAACGCTCAGTATCATTTAAAGCGGAATGATAAAAAACTACATCATTAAATCTTTCTTTAACTCTATTAATCATTTGTGGCGTCAAAGAAATTTCTGGCACTAGAATCAATACTTCTTTATCTAACAAAAGATACTTACGGGCAAGATGTAAATAGACCTCAGTTTTGCCTGCTCCTGTTACACCATATAATAAAGAAACAAGTTTATCAGTAGAATTAAATTTATCATATACAACTTGTTGATCATTGGTTAACTTTTTAAAGTTATCATTTATACATAAACCCAAATTAGAAAAAGATTTCTCATTCCTGCTAATGGTAATAAGCCCATACTCTTTCAGCTTATTAAAGATTGATATAGACAACTTACGAGCATCCTTGGCCAGCATACCATCAGCATATAAATCAAATACTTCTTTTTGTTTAGATGTAAGTTTATATTCAATATTATTTTTATAGATTCTTTCTTCCATTACAGGTTCAACAAATTTTTTACTAGTTTGCAAAACTTTTGGAAGCATTGTGTTTAAACACGAAATAAATGGCGAAATTGTTGTCTTTGAAAGCCATTTAGCTAATTCAAATTGTTCATTATTTATAATTGGAAAATCATCCAAGACTTCTTTTACTTTTAAAAGTTTATAGCCCACTTCTTTTTGATAAGAGCCTATATCGATTCCTCTACACTTAATCACAATGCCACTAGTATTAGCACCATGAAAAGAAATAGATACTCTTTTATATGGTTCTATATAGATTTCACTTACATAAGAAAAAAGCCTATCTACATATAGCGATGAATTTGAAACATAAACTTCACATAAGTACATAGGCTTATTATATCTTATTATTTAAATTTAATATGAATGATACAAACTTCCGCAATAGTACCAACACGCATATTAGGACCAAACAAACCAAGTCCTGAAGTGGTTATCGCATGAAAACTATTATTTACATATAAACCATAAGGATTAGTCCATATAATGTCAGTTGCGATCTTTGTAGGCCATAATTGTCCATCATGAGTATGACCGGCCATCATTAAATCTGTGCCAATAGCTTCTAGTTCATCATAATCTCTTGGTTCATGGTCCAATATTAATAACGGCTTTGAAGTATTAATCTCTTCTTTAATTTCTTCGCTAGATTTTCTTGCAGTATTGCCAAGATTTGGTCTTTCCTCATCGGCTCTACCATATAAATTAATAGAATCATTAATAATGACATTTTCATCATACAAAAGTTTAATATTAGACTTTTCGATAAACTCTAACATCTCTTTAGAAGCAACTTTATTACTTATATCTTTATCATTAAAAGTAAAACCACATAAGATAGGTTCTTCAACATCATGGTTTCCAAGTACTGCGTACATACCATATTTAGATTCAATTTGATTAAATAACTCAATAAGTTTATCTGGATCTTTGATAGCGCTATATTGATTATCAAAGATATCACCCGCAATAGCCACCAAATCAACATCATAGCTATTAATAATGTCTACAGCTTGTTTTAAGTGATGTTCACCAATATTGTATCCAAATTGAGGATCGCCAAATAAAGCGATAGTCATTTCATCAAAGTTACCACCATCTTTATCTATTTCAATTGTATATTCGGTAGTTCTAACTATTTTTGCGTTTATAATGCCATATATTGAAACACCAGTAGTACAAACAATAATCAAAATTGTACAGATTATTCTAGCCATAAAATCATTATATTTATCTTTTTTAATCTTGGCGTATATCCATCTAATTAAATCAATTACCGCAACAAACAAAATCAAATATAAGCTAATGCCTAACCAATAAGAACCAATTTGTGATAGTGGCCTTTTTAAAGAAACCGTATCTGGAAGTAAGAACGCAATTCCGATAATCAAAGTCAAAATAAACATTGACCAAGAGAAATGTTTAAGCCACCACTCTAATCTTTTGTTTTTGATATTTAATGCAGTTACAAACTTATACCATCTTCTACATACCCAATAAATAATCGCGACATAGAATGGAGATAAAATTAAAGCTAACATAAATCCTCTTTTCTATATATAGCAACATCAGATGTAATGCCCTCGCCAGTATTTGGATGTTTCTTAGAATGGATGACATCTACTGTAAAGCAAACAAGTAAAATGATACAAACAATCTTCAAAACATTTGGCTTAACTTTACGCAATTTATTATCAATCATTGGTGCTAAGAAATACACTGCAACACAACCTCCTAAGCCAAATACTAATAATCCTTCGGCACAAATTCTACCATTTAGATTTAAAAAATAGCCAGAATAATCCCACCAACGGGTGCCATTATGAGTAAGTTCTAGATAAACACTTGTGTAATATTCCACAAAACCAGATAGTATGATTGCTGAAACAAATTCTTGAACAACCGATTTTCTAAAGTGATACAAAAGAATAAGAATAAGTAAAATTCCAGAGCCATATACTGGAAGCCAAGGACCGGTTAATACACCTCTATTAACAAACTTTCCTTCATTAACAAGATGCAAAGATACTTCCCATAACCATCCAATAAAAGATAAGGCAAAGAAAATAATAATTAAAGTAGAAAGACTATATTGTCTATTAGCTAAAGTAATAGTATCCTTCTTAGCCTTTTCACTTACATGTTGTTTTGTTAGTTTTTCAGGATAAGTCTTTCTATTAAAGATATCATCATAATGCGAAGCTAAAGCTTCATCAAATAAAGCTTGATTATATTGATTTGATTTATCATCATATTTCCATACAACGCCAAGTTTAGTCGCGAAGAAACCTTCAAGTTTTCCATAGGTTGGATAAACAGGCTTAACGCCCTTTACCTTTTCCAAATCGCTATAGGCATTCTTTAAAGTATCATCATTTGCGAATTCATATAAGTAGGTATCATTTAGATTTTCATAGCCTTCAATCTTATTATCAATAGCAAGCTTTCTTAAATATGCATAATATTCAACATTGAAAGCTTCTAGATATGGATTAGAAAATATAATGCCACTTAGCCCAAGTGTTAAGCCATCAAGCAACCACCAGCCAATGAAAGTAAGCATATATTTAAAATATTCCCACTTATGACCATCCATCATCTTTCTTGATAAAGTAATCGCATCGCCTGATTTAATGCTTGGATTTTCTGCCACAATATATGGAACCATGGCATATGAGAAAGTTTTAATGATACCACCAATAATAGTTAGATACCAAAGATATAGATAGATTTCCATTTTAAAAATACACCAAGCTGAATTAAACCATTTACGACATTTAAAAACATATAGAAATCTATTGGACTTTACTTTATCGTATTGATAACCTTCTAAAAATATTCTTCTAAAAATTACTTTATAGACATCTCTTATAAAAATAGCCACAAGAGACAAAAATAAAGCTGCTGTTATAACCCCAATCGAAGCAAATATATCGCTTCCTGTTTTAATCAAAGTGGAAATAGACTTATAGATAATAACCAAAAAAGAACCAGTTGTAACATTTGTAACAACACTAGCAAGCACGCCATTGGTATGACCTAATTGTAAAGGACCTAGATATGTATCAATCACAAGTTTTTTATTTACAGCTTCTTGTCCTGATACCAAACCCTTTGTGATTAAGTCAAACAAGACATCACTTTCATCATTTTCAGCAATTGTTAATTCATCATTTCCTCCTTTTATAAAAGAAGTAGATTCTGCATATTCCGCTCCCATAAAGGAAGCTATTAGACAAGCAATCACAAAAATCACATAATGTTTCTTTAATTTTTGTTTAGCTTTCTTTTTAGCATCTTTTCTATCAAACATATCTTTCCCCCAAACTGCATTAATTATATAAAAAATTGGTTGATATTTACATCAACCAATAGAACCCTTCATATTTATCTTCAATAATTGATTTAACTCAACCGCATATTCCATAGGTAATTCCTTGGTAAATGGTTCAATGAAACCAAGAATTATCATTTGAGTCGCTTCTTCTAAAGACAAACCACGAGACATTAGATAGAACAATTGTTCCTCACTGATTTTAGAAACGGTCGCTTCATGTTCTATTGTACTAGTATTATTAGAAACAATATTTGTAGGAATAGTATCTGAACTAGATAAATCATCAAGAATCAAAGTATCACATTCTACCTTAGCCTTGCAATTAGATGCATTTGGCCCCATTATAACCTGCTTTTATAAACATTTCGTTTGTTAGGGCGTTGCGCAGAAA
>CAVEWG010000027.1:0-19930 GCA_963619285.1 Oscillospiraceae bacterium
ATTTATTAGGTTTTAAGCTTTAACTTTACATTATTTTTAACTTTACATTATTACCTACTCTGCGTCTACCGTATACCGCAACAAGTTCGGCTTTTTTGCTGCTGTATAGTTCGTTTAGCTTATTAACTTCTTCTTTTCTACCAATCATACTTTTCTCCTTTATTCGGCTATGAAACGAAAAAAATGTCTTTCATAGCCGAGTTAAATTTTTATTAACTAAATTATATTCTTATTTTAACGGGCTGCAAACACATAAAAAATATCGTTCACGGCCCATTAAAGTTTTCTTATGATGTTCTTTTATTTTTACGTTGATTGTATATACTATAAACATGGAAACAAAAATGAGTGATATAAAACAAGAAGATACAACAAATGATCCTTTTTATTCAATGAGCAATATAGAACATTTACGTCGTGGCGTTAAAGAACTTAACGAGGGAAAAGGAAAGATACATGAAATTGTTGAAGATTATGAATAATAGTCTTTTCTTTTTAGTTTAGTCTATTTAATAACTTAACTAGTTTTTGTAAAATAATTAACGATGAAAAAAGGTTATTTCTTAAAAATTATAACTTGCATAAGTTTCTTTTTATTATGTGTTGGTTGTAATAATAGTAATACCGAAAATAGCGAATCTAAGAGTTATACTTTTTCAGAAATACTGTGGCCTGAAGCTAGTGGAGAACTAATACAATCAGATGATAGGGTACTAATTGATTATAGTAATGTATCTTTGGGATATATTATGGCTAAGACATTAACTAGCGATCATAATCGTATCAAGATAATGATTGTTAAAGATGATGAAAAGTATACTTATGATTTAAATAAGGAATTAGAATATGAAACATTTCCTTTAAATATGGATAGTGGTGAATATACAATCAAGGCATATGAAAATGTTGAAAATGATCAATATAGTTTATTGTTTTCTTTTGATGTAGAAGTAGAGTTGGAAAATGAATTCATACCTTTCTTATATCCTAATCAAGTAGTTGATTATGATGAAGATACTTTATGTATTTCTAAATCATTTGAATTAGTAAAAGACGATAAAACAGAATTAGATAGAGTAGAAGATATCTATAAGTGGGTACTTGCTAATGTTACTTATGATTGGGATAAGGTAGAAGAGGTACAGGGTAAATATGTTTTGCCAGTACTTGATGATGTTTATACAAATGGAAAGGGTATTTGTTTTGATTATGCAGCTATTATGGCGGCTATGTTACGTGTACAACATATTCCTACAAAAGTAGTAACGGGTATGGTATCAGAAGGTTATCATGCTTGGATTGAAGTATATATTGAAAATATGGGTTGGATAAAGCCTCATGTTTATTTTAATTCGGGACAATGGACTACCATGGATCCAACTTATGATGCTTTAAAGCAAGACTATGATGGTGATTATAGTGTTAAATATATTTATTAAAGGGAGGGTAATATGAAAAGTATTAGCGAATTAGAAAAGGCACAGTTCTTGGAACAATTATCGATGGTACTAGATGGAGGCATCTCTATTAGTGATGGGCTAGATGTCATATCAAGTCAAATGGAAGATAAAGAATATGGTGATATCTTAAGGGGTGTTAAAAATGATATGGACATGGGTACTAGTTTTCCAGAGGCTTTAAAGAAAACGGGATTATATGATGAATACATGATTAATATGTTATCTATTGGTCAAGAAAGTGGTTATTTAGATAAAGTAGTTAAGGAATTAGCTCATTACTATAATAGAATGCATGATACTAAACAAAAGATAAGGGATGCACTAACTTATCCTAGTATCTTAATTATGATGATGTTAGTAGTGGTGATTATTCTTATCAATAATATCTTGCCTTTGTTTAAGAATGTTCTTTCTTCAATGGGTATCTCTATCGCTTCTGGCGTACTAGTGATGTTAGATGTTGGTAAAAATCTTGCGATTATTGCCTTTGTGGCACTTGCGTGTTTATTTGTGTTGGCACTATATGTTCTTATTACTTTAAGGGGTAAGGATTATTCTTATATCAAATTGCTTCAAAAGTTTTTTGTGACAAGAAAACTTGCTTATGATTTAGCAGTTGTTCAATTTGCATATGCTTTGTCTTTGTTATTAAACAGTGGCATTAGCCAAGAAAAAGCATTTGATATGTGCGGTTTGATGTGTAGTGATAATAAGTTAAAAGAGAAGATTGATACAGTATCAAGTAGGCTTAAAAATGGCGATAGCATGAGTGATTGCATTCTTGATACTAAGATTTTCAAGGAAATGTATAATCGTTTATTGGTGATTGGTATTAAGTCTGGACAATTAGAGAAGACAATGATGAATGTTGCTGAGTATTATGAAAAAGATATCGACGATAACATTAACAAGATGTTAGATGTTATTGAACCTAGTTTGGTTGTTATTCTTTCGATTATTGTTGGGATAATACTTGTTTCAATTATGCTTCCTTTAACAGGTGTAATGGTAAATCTATGAAAAAGAGCCAACTTGTTTTATATGTTTTTAGTTTTCTTATTTTGGCAATTATCTGTGTCGGTATTTTTAATAGTCAAAAAGCCTATGATGAAAATCAATTAGAAAGCATTGAGGAAAATATTCGTAAGGCTGTTATAACTTGTTACAGCATCGAGGGTTATTATCCAAGTGATATTAATTATCTAAAAGATAATTATGGTTTAGTGATTGATGAAAGCAGTGCCAATGTTTTCTATCAAGCGGTTGGCAGTAATATTTTTCCAGATATTATGGTGAGCAGCAAATGAAAAAGAATTCTTTAATCAGTGTTGGTTTTTCTTTGTTATTGTTTCTAATGTTTGTGGTTTCAAGCTTCTTTCTTTTGTATTATGGTGCCAATAGTTATAAAAAGAACCTAGAGAAAGCCGAAATAAAAGAAAGAGTTGAAATACCTTTCGCCTATGTTACAACCCGTATTCGTCAAGCAAGTGGTTCTATAAGTATTGATACAATTGATGGTACTGATGTTTTAGTTGTTGAAAACGCCAATAGTTATACTTTGATTTATTATATGGATTCTTATTTATATGAGCTTATGGTAAGTGACTATAATGATATCAATCTAAAAGGTGGTACTAAGATATATTCAATTGATGATTTTGATGTTTCATATGAAGATAATTGTTATGTAATAAAGATAAATGATGGACAATTTAAGATTGGGGTAAGACAATGAAAAACACGCATTCTTTTAATTTCTTATTAGAACTTATAATTGTTATTGTTTGTTTTACATTTTGTTCAATTGTTTTTGTAGGCCTTTTCTATAGAAGCTATGAAATGAATAAAGAAGCTAGTGTTAAGTCTTTAGCTAGTATGAGTATACAAACACTTGCTGAAGAATATAAGATGAATGGTGAGATTGTTACTGATAGCGACTATAGTGATTATTATATTGAAGTTACTATTGATGATGATAATTGTCATTTAAGTGCTATCTACAATGATGAAGTAATAGAGGAAATAGATGTTATGTATCTAGGAGGCCAACATGAATAAGCGTAAAGTGTCTGTTGGCATTGGTCTGTCTACTTTGATGATGGTGTTTACGGTGTTGTGTTTAACTATTTTTGCGACCTTATCTTTCTTTCAAGCTAAAAGAAATTTGAAGGAAACAGATTTGATTGTTAATTCATCTGTTGAATATTATGCTGCCGATTATAAGGCTAGTGTTATTTATAAGGATCTTTTAGATAATTTGGATAACTTAGATTATCTAAATAAAAATAATGTAAAAGTAGAAGATAATGTCTACTCTTATTCAATAAAGATTAATGATACAAGTAGTTTGGATGTAAAACTTGAATACAATGATGGCTCTTTTACTATCTTAAAGTGGCAAGAAGTTGCCTACAATGATGGTGATTATAATTATCAAGGATTTGTACATTAGGAAGGTACATGGTAGAATACCTTAAATGAAAAAACAAGATTATCGTTTCGATATGCTTGGTGGTTTATTGCTAAAGCGTAAGGGTGTTACAGTAGACTTAAGAAAAGAGTTAGGCAATCAATTATCTAGCTTGTTTGCGTTTTTTCTTATTAATCATAAGGTTTCTTTGTCAAAAGAAAAGATGATAGATACTTTTTGGCAAGATTGCGAAAATCCTGCAAATGCCTTAAAGTTTGCGATATTTAGATTACGTAATGGTTTAAAAAAGATT
Source organism: Oscillospiraceae bacterium (assembly GCA_963619285.1). Classification (GTDB taxonomy): domain Bacteria; phylum Bacillota_I; class Bacilli_A; order Erysipelotrichales; family Erysipelotrichaceae; genus Colivicinus. The sequence continues at coordinate 4,184 of CAVEWG010000027.1, forward strand.
GATGGTCTAAACGATGAATTTATTATGACCACTAATAATGGCTATCAAATAAATGAAGATCTTAATATTATCATTGATACCGAAGAGTTTGAAAAAGATATTTTAGAAGCTAAACATAATAATGACATAAGTTTATTTGAAAAGGCTTTAAAACTATATAATGGGCCATATCTTGAAGGTATTGATGCTTCTTGGGCTCAAATTGATAGAGGATACTATAGTTCTTTAGCTTTGGATTCTTATAATACTATGGCTAATAGATATATCGATAATAATAAGATTAAGGAAGCTATTGCGGTATGTGAAAAGGGCTTGTCTTTTGATGACTTAGATGAACAATTGATTACTTCTTATTTAAGAGCTTTGGTTTTAAATCAAAACTATAATCAAGCGATGACTTTCTATCAACATATAAATAAGAAATATAAAGAAGTACTAGGCATTTCTTTAGAAAGTACTAGCGCAGGTAAGATTTCAACCATCTTATCTTCTGGCAATAAGAATACAACTAGTATTAATAAACCAATTAGTAATAGTGATATAAGTGGTTCATTTATTGTTGATAATGGTAGCTTTAATTCGATATGTAAATATGTAATGCGCAATAAAGATAGAATCGATATTAATGCTTACATGCTTAAGATTAAAGTGAATAAAAAACTACTTGACAAGATGGGTGATTTATTAAAAGTACTTGAATTAATGTTTAGGAAAAGCGATGTTATATCAAAGATTCATGATGATGAGTTCGCTTTACTTTTGAATCTTAGAAGAGAAAGTGATGAAGATATTATTGAAAAACGTATCAAATCACGCCTTTCTAAGATTTCTGATAACGCAGATTCTATTGCCTATAGTTGGCAAAAACTATAAAACGGGGCAAAATGTGCCTTAAAAAGTTGAAAAAACGGGGCAAAAATAGCTAATTTTACTTGAAAAAACGGGGCAAAATATATTTATCTTATCATTTATGTTGATTTGAATGATAAGATAAATTTTTATTTTTCCCTTAAATCCGCTTATTTAACAGTAATAAGACAAAATATCTTATCATTTTTATAATCAGAATGATAAGATAAATGATAAGATAAATATGGAGGTAGCCATGTTTAAAGAAAGCGAAACTATTGAATTAAAGAAATCATTAGCTCAATTAAAAGAAGGTGTTATATCTTTAAGTTCTATGCTTAATAAAACTGGTAAGGGTACTGTTTATTTTGGCATTAATGATGATGGAAAGGTCTTTGGCTTAGACATAGGCAAAAAGACGATTAGCGATGTAAGCCATGAGATTCAAAATCACTTAAAGCCATTGCCTGCTAAAGTTAGTGCTAACGAAGAAACTATAGATAATAAATCTATTATCAAAGTAGAGGTAGAAGGTTGCGATACACCTTATTCTGCTTATGGTAGATTTTATATAAGAATCAATGATGCTGATGTAGTAATGCAATCAAATATGCTACAGCAGTTTTTTGAAAATAAAGTTGATGATTATTCTAAGTGGGAAAACAAAGAAACAAAGTATACGATTGATGATATAGATGAAGATTTATTGATTGAGTATATTAGGACTGCAAATGAAAAAAATAGAATGGACTATGTTTACCGCAATGCTAAAGAGGCGCTAAACAAACTAGGCTTATTATGTGATAATGGTGTGCTTAATAATGCAGGATGGTATCTTTTTGGAAACAATAAGCCGCTAACGATAAAAGAGGGCTTTTATCCAACGGATTCTCGAAGCGACTTTGGCGAAATAAAGGAATTTAGAGGAAACATCTTTGAGTGTATCAAAGAAGCTACTTCTTATATTCAAAGCCATATTAGTTATAAGTCTAATATTGTAGGAATCCAAAGAGAAGAAATACCCGAAATACCTTTAAGAGCAATAAGAGAAATCGTAATCAATTCTTTCGCTCATTGTTGTTATGTGAGAAGAGGAGACTATAATTCAATCACCATTTTTAAATCATCAATTAGAATTTATAATCCTGGTTCTATTATTAAAAACATTGATCCAATCTATTTTGCAAATGGCGAGGTTGGCAGTAAAATCAGAAATGTTTTAATTGCGTCTACTTTATTTAAAAATGGTTATATAGATGCCTTTGGTACAGGCTTTGATAGAACATTTACTTTATGTGCTAAAGAAAACATAGAATATAAATATATTAATGATGAATTTGGTTTTACTTTTATCTTTAAAAGAAAGACTAATTTTTTAAATGAAAAAGTAGTGGAGCAAAAAGGGCTTAGTGACTTTGATGAAAATATCATTAACGTTTTAAGAGACAATAAATACATTAATATTCCTGAATTATCTAAAGAAGTAGGGAAATCAGGGCCAACGGTTTACAGACATTTAGATAAACTATGTAAATTGAATTTGGTTAGAAGAATTGGCTCTAGAAAAACAGGCTATTGGGAAGTCTTGTTTTAGAGGATATGGTCTATATATTCCTTGTACTTAATTTCTAATAACTTAAAGTCACAGCATCTATCTTTAACGCTAGCAGGCAAATAGCCTTTATCATATTGTGTTACAAAATGTTTAACTTTGGTAAACAAGTCTTTTTTATGATCATTTATATAAGTTGTTTGATTCTCGATCAATATTTTGTATTTGATGTCGCTTATAGTGGGTAATACTTCGCTAACGCATTCAAGTGGTGTAGGTATCATATTATTGATATTGACAATGCCAAGCTTGCCGTTATCTATTTTAAAGGCATCTATTGCCTTATTGCTCATTTTAAGATGCTTGGATTTAGGAGAAGATAAAGGAGCGAAATAATTGAATTCATTTATTCTATATACTATACCAACATATGGCCTTGTACTATTTTTGTTGTAGGCTACTTTATTGTCAAATTGTCTTAAATAATCAATATAATCATCATCTAGATAGTATATCTTTAAGTTATTGGCCATATTTTTCTCCTCCTATAATAAAGGCTAGGTAGTTAACCTAGCCAACTTTTTTGATTCCCTACTATGGCAAGGGTATTCCAACTTTTTTGATTCCCTACTATGGCAAGGGTATTCCAACTTTTTTTGTTTGCGTTATGTAAGATTTCTCTTATCTAATGCACCTACATTATACACTATAGCTCAATTGATTTAGTGTCTACACCAGCTTTTTCTTGATAAGCTGATACCTTAATATTGTCTTTATCTTTAGCTTTTATAATCCAAGATAATTTCTTTTTAGCTTTTGCGTTTTCAAATGTGGTTATTTCTTCATAATATGAACCAGTATTAGTTGCGCTAAAGCCATCAAGATTACCAATCTCTTCAACTTCTTTGCCAGATACAATTTCACAACCTTCAATTTTTACTTTAACTGGTGTGCTAACTTTTAGTTTATTGGCTTCTTCGGTTAAGTTTGTTGGTAGATAGCCTCTATTGCCAATGATGGCTGTTATTTTATAGATACCTTCTGTTATTTTTTCTTTTTCAAGCGATTCAATCTTCAAACTAGGAAGAGCTTTTGCGAATCTGATGTTAAACTTAGTATCGTTTTCGCATTCTGTTACCAACATATTCTCAGGTGGGTTTTGAACCGTAAACTTAAAGTTATAACCACCAATTTCAACTTTTCCAAGTGTTGGGTGTTCAACTTCTTTCCAATCAATTAGATATTGAGGAGCATTATCTTTAACCCAAGCAAGAATTGCATTATATCTTTTTAGAGCAGTCATTATATCTTCTGGTTTACCGTTCCAAATTCTAGGTTGGCCAGCTTTTTTAGCAACATCCCAAAATTCCATAGTGTAGGCTGGTATACCTTGAGATTGATAGCACCAATCATCAAAAGCACCAGAATCATAATGTTCTTGGTCTGTCATAAAAGCATCAAAGATGTTCATTTTTGTATAGCCAAGCTCTTTTTCAGCCATTGAGGCAATTGCGTTTAGAATTGTTTTATCTATTGAAGGCAAGGACTTTTCAGGTCTAGTGCCAGGTGGAATAAGTATCATACCACCATGTGTATGGCCAATTGCAGCTCCTCCAATATTGCCATGTTCTAAGACAAAATTAACAAGGGCTTTAGTTTCGGGATTACTTAAAGGATACTTACCTGCTCCAGGTTGTCTAGAATCTGGAAACCAGCCTAACGGGAAGTTTCTATTAAAATCTAATCCCCAATTAGCTTTCTTAAGCTTCAAGTTTTCATCACCATCATATTCTTCTAAGATTCCTTCAGGATAGATATCATAGAAATCACCATCGATATCACTTGGCTCTCTTAAAGTCATGGTGTTGTTTTCAATTTTCCATGCACCATATGGTGTTTTGATTCTCATCATCCTAATAACACCATCATTATCTATGTCTTCGGATTTAATGCCGCCTTGTTTTGCCATGTAGTCTCTTGGGGCAGATCTTAAGCTATAAGGGGTACTTAAGTATTTTTCGGCCCCATCTACAGTGACTCTAGGTATTACATAGATAGTTTTTGTATCTAATAATTTAGTTACTTCTTCATCTTTACCATAGTTGGTTACAAGGCAGTCAATTGTATGCATAGCACACATTGAACTAGTTACTTCACCTGCGTGGATGTTTCCATCAATATATAGAGCAGGTTTATTTGTTGCTTCTCCTGTTTTGATATTACTTAAAATAACTGCGTATTGATTTCTTCCTTCTTCAGTTATTACATTTACTTTTAAATCAACTAGGTCAGGGTAATTGTTTTTGAAATACTCTAGGTTTGTTTTTAGTTCCTCGTATTTGTAATAATGATCGTATTTAAATGTTGTGTTCATGATCTCTCCTTATAATACTTGTGATAAGAATACTTTTGTACGATTGTGCTTTGGATTGTTGAATACTTCCTCAGGACTTCCTTCTTCTACAATTGTACCACCATCAAAGAATAATACTCTATCACTTACTTCTTTGGCAAAGCCCATTTCATGGGTAACAATTACACATGTCATACCAGAATCAGCTAAAGTCTTGATTACTTCAAGAACACCTTTTACCATTTCAGGGTCTAGGGCACTTGTTGGTTCATCAAACAGCATTACATCAGGGTGCATGGCCATAGCTCTTACAATGGCCAATCTTTGTTTCTGGCCACCGGATAGTTTTCTTGGATATTCATTGGCTTTTTCTTCTAGTCCTACTTGTTTAAGTAGTTCCATAGCTTCTTTTTCAGCTTCAACTTTAGAAATTTTCTTTTCTAACATTGGTGTAATAGTAATATTGTTTAATACTGTAAGATGTGGGAAGACATTGAATTGTTGGAAGACCATGCCAATTTTTTGTCTATGTTTATCTAAATCGATACTTTTAGAATTTAGTTCTTCACCTTCAAATATTACTTTGCCACTAGTTGGTTCTTCAAGTAGATTTAAGCATCTAAGGAAGGTACTTTTACCACCACCTGATGGCCCAATGATTGATACTACTTCACCTTGGTATATTTTTTGATTAACACCTTTTAGAACGTGTAAATCACCAAAGTTTTTTACAAGATCGACAGTTTCGATTAATGGTTTTTTATTCTCAGTCACTTTCAGCTAACCTCTTTTCTAAAAGTCTAACTAACCATGTTAGAACGGTTGTCATAATTAGATAAATAATGGCAATGATAAATAATGGTTGCCATGTAAGAAACTTATTGGCTAATAAAACTCTTGTATACATTAGTTCATACATCATAAATGTACCAGCTAAAGATGTTTCCTTAATCATTGAAATATATTCACCTGCAAGAGATGGTAGTATGGCTTTTAAGGCTTGAGGAAGAATGATTTTCTTCATACAGTTTTTAGAACTCATGCCAAGAGATCTAGCGGCTTCACTTTGGCCTTTATCAACCGAAAGAATACCACCTCTAATTATTTCTGATACATAGGCGCTAGAGTTAAGTATTAATGATACGGCTACCCATTGTTCCTTAGTTACAAAGTCTAGTATTGGAAAGGCGACAGGTAAAAAGAAATAGGCGATATACATTTGTACTAGAAGTGGTGTACCTCTAAGTACTGTTACATAGATTCTTGCGATTGCCTCGATGATTTTATTTTTTGATAAGTGAAGTATGGCGATTAATGTACCAACGATACTACCGAATATTACTGCTACAGCAGCGTATTCAAGGGTGCCTAAGGCACCCTTTAAAAATATCGAACTATATTTACTCCAAGTATCAATTATCCCCGTAATTATCATTATTTACTCCATTTCTTCAGGAAGAACACCAGCAGCATCACATGCGGCATAGTACATATCGGTGTATAGATTATCTTCATATTTACCAGAAGACATCATTTGTTCAATAATTTGGTTGATTGCCTCAATCAAAGAAGTTTCACCTTTCTTAACGGCAACAACGTTACCTGATTTATCAGCATACATGCTTAAATCGAATTCAACACCGTTTTCTTCATATACACTCTTGAATAAGCCATCACTTGTAGAAGCGTAGTTTTTAGCACTAGTACTATCAAGGGCTACAGCGTCAACTTTTCCAGTTTGTAGTTCTAGGATTGCTTGATCAATTGAAGTTACTTTTTGAAGCGTTGCGTTTGGTAATTGATCTGTTACATACATTTCTTGTAAAGAATTAGCTTGAGCATCAATTGTCTTGCCATCGAAGTCGCTTAATGAAGTATATTGGTCAATGTTTTCGGCAAGTACTAATAATGTATGGTGGTTAGCACTAGAAGAAGTTTGGTAGCCATTTGATAGTTCAAATTGCTCAGCTCTATCTTCTTTATAGCCAAAGCCTGAAATGCCCATGTCTACTTTTCCTGTATCTACAGCAGTTAGTACGGCATCAAAGTCCATTGTTTCAACTTTAAGTTCTACACCTAGGCTATTAGCGATATATTGTCCAAGCATGATATCAGATCCTTTTACTGTTCCATCTAAATCAACAAATTCACTAGGTGGATAGTCAGGAGATGTTGCCATTGTGATAACGCCACTATCGATGATTTCTTTAAGTAGTCCATCAGCGTTACTTAAATCGATGTCAGCTTTTCCTAGTTCATTGTATAAAGTGTCATATCCTGGTCCTGTATACCAATCGGTTGTAGATGTCTCTGTTTCACTAGCTGTTGTTTCAGTTGAATCATCTGTTGAAGTGTTGCTAGAACAACCAGCTACAAGTAGTAATGTTGAAGCCATTAATCCGGCAAATAGTTTTTTTGTGTTTTTCATAATTTCTTTCCTTCTTTCTTTAATAATTGTTTTTGATTGTCGTTTTTAATTTTTCGTCGGACCTTCATACATTACCTCCCTTATAAACAAAAAAGTCGTCGCTGGAATAATCCAGAGACGACTTGTATTAATCGCGGTACCACACTGGTTGTTGATATAACTATCAACCACTCTAACTTAACGCAGTTTCACGTTCCTTACTAGATTCATAAGGACTTCTTCCAGATGCGTTTCACTTCTTTTAACTTATTGACCTTCCACTCTGTGTCAACTCGCTTTAAGTAATTTGAGAAGTTACTCTTCTGTTCCTCGAATTTAATTAAATTCTAAAGGTGAAATAAGTAATTGTCAATATAATTTTCAAAATATTTTCATGAAAATATTTTCAATATAAATTATTCACCCTTAATCGAGAATCTTAGATGATGTTTATCTTTAGAAAGTAAGAATTCATCATGGGTTCTTGCACCCCAAGTATCATCACCACCTACACCCATTTGTTTCTCATTTATAGAGATTACTGTTTGATAGGTATCAGGCAATTCATAGTAGTGTCTAGCGTTTTCTAGTTCATATGGAGTATATGAAAGTACGCTAAATTCAAATAAACCATTTATTGTTAGGCTATGTGAATCATTTTTTATAGTGACATTTCTAGTATTTGTACGATTTCCACATTCTTGAGGGAATAGGTATGGTGTTAGATTTTCTTTTACTTTATAGCTATATTTACCAAGTCTTGCACTCTTGTTACGGTCAATATAGTTTTCTTTTGGACCATATCCATAATAGTTAACATCATCTAGTTCTTTATATGTTTGAAGTAGAATGCCAAATTCAGGCATTTCTATGTGATCTTTTAATTCATCTAAGCTCATATCAACTATAATTTCACCATCACCATAAACTGTATATTCTAGTTTTAATGGATTATCTTTAAGTGTTGGTAGTTCATATTCATATAAGATAACACAATTGTCTTTATTGTCTTTATTGTCTTTATGTCCTATATATTTTAATTTAGCATATAAACTGTTTTGTAGCCAATTGCCATATCTATAGCCATAATAGTTTTCGGTGTCGTTATTAGTTGCAGCTCTAAAGAAATTTGGTTTTAATGGCATTCTTATAAATTCATATGAGTTTACTTTATAAGATACTAAGCCTTTCTTTTTAGAAAATATAGCGTTAAAGTTATCGCCTCTTACGCCAATGTTTAAGAAGTCTTCACATGTTTTAATTGGTGAGGAAGCATGTTCTTCTTTTTTGTTGTATGGATAAACATATTGTTCATAAGATACTTCGTTATTATCTTTATCAAAGAAAGATACATTGATTGAATATTCACCAGTTTCATCAATTGTATATGGATTGGCTATATCAATACTTTCATGTGGTTCGCATTCTAGTTGATATTTGTTCTCTTTTACTAGTTTTCCATCTTTATATAAAGAAATAATTGTCTTAAATAATGATAAATCTTTAGTGTAATAATTGTTTTCAATATGGATATTGTCTTTGTCTATTGTTGTATATATCCATCTATAACAATACTTAACTTCTTCAAGTTTTGGGGTAGGTGTTCTATCCGCAAACATGATGCCATTGCCACAGAAGTCATAGTCACTTGGTCTATCTTTATTATCGCCGCCATAACATAGTTTGCCATCTATTAATAATGCTTGATCTATATAGTCCCAGATAAAGCCACCTTGGTAGTTTTTATATTTCTTTTCTAAATCAATGTATTTATATAGTGCACCATTACTATTGCCCATAGAATGGCCATATTCACATAGTAACATTGCTTTATCGGGATTTTCTTTTAGTATCTTTTCTACTTCTGTTACAGGTGGATACATTCTAGATATCATATCTGATGTTTCAGGATATCTATTGTCGTTGGCTACTCCTTCATAGTGTACAAGTCTTGAGTTATCTTTGTTTCTTATGAAATTAGATAGTTCTAGCAAGTCTTTTCCACCAAATGATTCGTTACCACATGACCATATAATAATACATGGATGGTTCTTATCTCTTTCAATCATGGAATTAGCTCTATCAATGATGTTGCTTAACCACTTTGGATCATCTTTTGGTATAGCGTGTTTTATATCAAAGAACTCACTCCATGTGCCATGTGTTTCTAGATTTGTTTCATCAATTACATATAGCCCAATTTCATCACATAGATCATAGAAGAAATTATTGTTTGGATAATGACATGTTCTTACAGCGTTGATGTTGTTGGCTTTCATGTTTAGAAGATCTTTTTTAGTGGTTTCATAGTCCATTACTCTTCCTTTATCACATGAGAATTCATGTCTATTAACACCATGGAATAAAATGCGTTCGTGATTGATATACATGATGTTACCTTTAAGTTCAAATCTTCTAATGCCAACTTTTTGTTTAACACATTCAATTAGTTTATTATCACTTATTATTTCAATGATTAGATTATATAGATAAGGATCTTCATCCCACCAAAGGTGAGGATTATTTACTTTAAATGAACAATTGGATTGTGTTTTCTTGGTTTCTAATAAATTAAAATCTTTATCATATAAAGATACTTTTAATATGTATTCAGTATTACTTAATACTTTTGTTTCAACATTGATGATTGGATTATTTAAGTCTTCAGTATCTTCGGTAATCTTTAGATCATTTATATGAATATGAGGAATAGATACAAGTTCTACGTCTCTAAAGATGCCAGAGAATCTAAAGAAGTCTTGATCTTCTAGCCATGAGCCACTTGTAAAACGATAGACATTTACCGCAATTTTGTTTTTTCCTTGTTTGATGTAGTCTGTAATATCAAATGCAGATGGTGTAAAGCTATCTTCGCTGTATCCTACAAAGTTGCCATTAATCCATAGTGCTATTCCACTTTCGACGCCATGAAAAATGATTCTAGTATCAGTGTTTTCTTTAAGCAGGGAACTATCAAAATAAGTAACATAACTACTTATGGGATTGTTTGTAGGTATTTGCCCAGGCAATATCCCTTCACTTCCTGACCAAGGGTATTGTTGATTTACATACATTACATTGCCATATCCTTGAAGTTCTACATGTCCTGGTACTTTAATATCGTCCCAAGCAGAACAATCATAGTCTTCATCTTTAAAGTTTTCTATTACTTGATTTAAAGACTTGGCGTAATGAAATTTCCATGTTCCATTTAGTGAGTATATAAAGCTACTTTGTCTTTCTTCTAGATTTGCGTAAAACTTATGGCTAGATGTTGCCTCTAGTCTGTTTACTTTAAATATTTCAGGGTTTGCCAACCAATCGTTATTGAATTCCATATATAATTCTCCTTGTTTTTAATATAGCTATTTATATTATTATTTTTAATGTGCAAAAATTTAATTAACTGGAAAAAAGTGCAATAATTGTATAATTACACTATGCAAGAACTGGAATCTCTTTTAAAAAGCTTTTATTTAGTTTCAATGATGAGTATGACTATATATGACAATAATGGCCATATTATCACTTCTTATCCTAAAAATAAGTCACCTTTTTGTGCAATGCTGCAAAGAGATGATAAATGTAGGGAATGTGATATGAGGGGCATGGAAATATGTCAAAAAACTGGAAAAATGTATATCTATAAATGTTGGTGTGGACTATATGAAGCCATAGTGCCTTTATATACCTATGGACAATTAAGTGGATACTTTATGATGGGACAGATTCTAGATGTTGATTCAAATATTAATACGATATTAAAAGATAGCGGTTTAGAAACTGAAAAAGCCAAACAAGCTTTAAGGTCAACTTGTAGACAAACTTATAAACAAATAGAAGCTTTTGGTGAAATAGTTGATATATGCGCTAAGTATTTAACGCTTGTTAATGGTGTGCAAGCTAGTTCAAATGATTTGGCACTTAATATTCAACAATATTTATTAAATCATTACAAAGAAGATATAAGTATCGATGATCTAGTTAATACTTTTAATGTTTCAAAAGGCACTTTACATAATCGTTTTAAACAAGAATTTAATACAAGCATTCATCAAAGACTTTTATCAATTCGTTTAAATGAAGCTAGAAAACTATTAATATCAAGTTTAGATTCAATAAAAGAGATCGCATTAAAGTGTGGTTTTAAAGATTCTGATTATTTTTCTAAGTCTTTTAAGAAGATGTATGGTTTAACACCAGGTGAGGCTAGAAGTTCTAAACAATAAAGATGAATTAATTGAAATATTTCTAAAACCTTCCAAGAAATAAAAATAACAAACACATTATTAGCAATTAAATTCCCAAATCTATCTTGTTATTAAAATTATATTTCTATAATATAAGGGTGTATCTTTAATAGATACATTTAAAGACAAGTTGGTAGCAAATCATAACCGGGCTTTTTAAAAAAGGAATTATCCGCTACTAGAAAAAGTTTATGAGGGATTTGCTTATGAGAATCTTGGTAATTATAAGACTTATCTTTATTTTGTTATTTGGAAGAATCGAAAAAGATGAATCCGAATATGAAGAAATAAAAAAAGAGATTAGAACTACCCTGTAATAATCTCTAAGTCTACTGACTTGTCTTTATAGTAGCATATTTGTTCAAAATGTAAAGTGATATATCAATTCGCCGCAATAATTAGCAACATAATCAACAAAGTAATCTAAGTCTTTAAATAAAAAAGATTAGGTCACTTTCAATTTAATTAGCTGTTAAAGATGATATAAGCATTGGTGGTTAAGTTAATTCTTTAAATGTTTATAAACGATGACACTTAGTTTCTGGTCAACTTTATCTATTAAATTATTTTCTTATGACATTTCTTATAACAAAATATGGTTTCCTATGACAAAAAATAACTTTCTTATGACATTTCTTATGACATTTTAGATTTTCTTATGACAAATTAATGGTATACTTATTATGCGGGAAGGCTTAATAATATGCGAGAGGATGAATATACTGAATTTAAAAAAACCACTAGTGAATTAAATGCGGCAATAATTTCGATAGGCTCTATTTTAAATAAAAATGGTAGAGGGAAGGTTTATTTTGGGCTTAAAAACGATGGAACTGTTAACAAGTTTGAGATAAGTGATTCTACTTTAAGAGATGTTTCTAGAAAAATCTTCGAGGGTATTAAACCACAAATATATCCAGTAATCGAAAAGAAAATAATTAATGGTGTAGATGTTATTGTGGTCCAGTTTGAAGGTCAAGATAAGCCTTACTCTGCTTTTGGCAAATATTATATAAGAGTGGCTGATGAAGATAGAGAATTAACGCCTCAAGAACTTCGCAAAATGATGATAAATAAAGAATATGAAGATAATTGGGGTAATAGATCTTCTAATGAAACGCTTGATGATGTTGATGATGTTACTGTTGATAAGTTTTATTTAGATGCTACTGAATGTGGTCGACTTCCAGATATTGCCAAAAATAAGAAAGAAATATTATCGAAGCTAGGTTTGTTAAATGGCGATAAATTAACTAATGCCGGTAAATGTTTGTTTTCTAAAAATAGTCCAATTGTCTTAAAGATGGCGGTATTTGCCAGTGAACATAAAACTACTTTTCTTGATATAAATAGAGTTGAAGGTAATATCTTTCAATTGATTGATATCGCCATGAATTATCTTGTAAGAAATATAAGATGGAGAGTTCGATTATCTGATGATGGCATACATAGAGAAGAAATTCCAGAAGTTCCGCTTGCTGCCCTTAGGGAAGCTGTTATAAACAGTTTTGCCCACGCAAGATATGATGTTAATGTACAGCATGAAATAGATATTTATTCAAATAGAATAACTATTATTAATCCTGGCTGTTTCGCAAATGAATTTACTCCTATTGATTTTACAAGCAGGAATATTCATTCTTATTTAAGAAATGAAAGCATCGCAAGAACACTATATCTATGTAAAGATGTCGAAGCTTTTGGTTTGGGCCTTAGGAAGATTTACTCGCTTTGTGAAGCTGATGGTGTGAAGGTTTTCTATGAGAATCATGAGAATGATTTTATGATTGGTTTTACAAGAAGAGACACAAATCTAGATAACGATGATAAGCCTAAAAATAATAAGGGTTTAGATGAAAGAGAAATAAAGATAATGGAGTCTATTAAGGAAAATCCATACATTACAAATGATGAATTGGGGAAGCGATTTAATGTGACTTCAAGAACCATTGCCAGATCAATTTCTAATTTAAAAAACAAAGACTTAATTAGAAGAGTTGGTCCAACCAAAGGTGGTTATTGGAAGGTCTATTAACAAGGCAAAAATTTCTTGTTTTTGATGCATTATATTTATGTTATTGCGATAAACTAATATTTGGTAAAAAGTGGGAGATATATATAAAAAAGAGTAGTAATATTATTATCAAATCTATTCTATTGGCTATTGTTGGGGCGATTATTTTAGGCTATGGCGTATTAAGTGTTCACAACAATCTAGTTTGTAACAATCAAATCAAAAATAATCATGAAAAACTTGATTTAATAAGCGAGAAGATTGGACAAAGTAAACAAGATGAAGTAGACATTAGGGCAGTATATGATGAGATGTATCAATCTAAGGCTGATTCCTTGGCTTTTCAATTAAGATATATTACTGATATTAATTTAAATGATACATATGCCAAGGAGATGGCTGATGTTTATGACATCAATTATTTAAGTGTTATTGAAAATGGTAGTACTAAGGTAGAAGCCGGTAATAAGTTAAGCGATAATTATCATGAGTACTATGGAACTATTAATGATAATAGCCAAATATATATTCAAGTAGATGATGAAGAATTGAATAATAATCTTGAAGAAAATGCTTCTTTAAGTGCGGTATTAGACAATGTATCAGTTGGCCAATCTGGTTTTGTGTTGGCTTTTCATACAGTTAAAGGTACTGTAATTTTTCTCCTAATAGCGATGAAACAGGAATGGATGCCAGCAAATTAGGTGTAGATGTTTCTTCTATTAGCGATAATGATGATTTTAAATTAACTTATAATGGCACTTTATATTTTGCCTCTAGTAGGCAAATAGACAAGGGCATGATTGTAACGGTTGTGCCATATAGTGAGATAACGGCTAATGATTTATATACAGTAGTAATTTCCGAAATTGTTTATTGGATATTTATGTCTATTATTATTCTTTACTTTAGTTTCTTAAGAAAAGAAGTAAAAGATGAAGAAGATGCTAAACGTACTTTGAATAAGAAATTAGGTGCTGTAGTACTTGTGGGAACTTTGTTGTCGTTTGCTGTTTGTTTCTATATGAATACATTGTTTACTTTATCTGAACAATCTATCACTAATAATAAGCGTAGCCAAGAACTTTTAGTGGCACTTAAGAATAATGATGATACTCTTTCTTTACAAAAGGAACAATATAATGATCAATGTTCACAAAAATTAGATGAGGCTGCATATATTTTAAAGAATGTTGATGCGTCTTATTTAGACAAAGAGTTCATGTCTGATTTAAAAGACGTTTTAAAAGTTAACTCTGTTATGTATTTTGACTTAGATGGCAATGTAATTGCGGCTAATACGGATAACTGGAGTTATTCTATTTCCAAAGATCCAAGTGAACAATCATATGAGTATTGGGATATTTTAAATGGTAGTCGTACTAAGATTATTCAAGATGTCCAAACAAATGTTAATGGTAATTTAAGACAATATATGGCTAAGGCTATACAAGATAATTCATATCATACGATTGGCATGGTTACTTTATCAGCTACTCCTGAGCAAATTGAAAAGTCTACTATTAATACTGATGTAGCATCAGTATTATCAGGTATTAGTACTGGTAATAAGGGCTTTGCGTTTGGTGTAAATAAGGCAGATGATGATACATATACTTTTGCGTATTTCCCTAATGAGTCTTTGATTGGTAAGAATGTCTTGAATTATGGAATGAATGAAAGTGAACTTGTTAGTGACTATAATGATTTTATTGCGATAGATGGTACTTCTTATTATTGTGCATCTAGTAGTTATGGTGATTTACTTACTTATATTGCGGTACCTTTTAGCGCTTTAAATATAACAGCGTTCCCTGTTTCTTTAACCACTTCATTTATCATGGTGATATTCATGGGCGCGTTGTGGCTAATGTATGTCAATGAAAAGGTTGAGGTTGTTGACGAAAAAGAAGAAGACAGAGAACAAGTTGATGTTGAAATGGCTAATGGCAGAACTGCTAAGGCTCGTTCAGTATTGTTTAGATGGTCACATAATGGTATTAAATGGGAGTCAATGAGTGCTGGCCAAAAGACTTCTTATATCTTGCATATTATTCTTACTATATTGGCTTTTATAGTAATGATATTAGTGTTGTTTAAGGATAAGTTCTTTACAAGTGATTCATTGTTTATGTTTATTTTGTCTTGTAAGTGGCAAAAAGGTATTAATGTTTTCTCTATTACTTACTGTTTGTTGATACTAATTTGTGTTATTGAAATATCTTTGATTGTAAGAAAGATAATTATGTGGGTAGCACATAGCTTGAATGCTAAGGGTGAGACAATTTGTAGACTGATTGATAACTTTATAAAGTTTGCCAC
>CAVEWG010000028.1:0-18842 GCA_963619285.1 Oscillospiraceae bacterium
AACTCCATGCCACTTGCCTGATTTATCTTCTTCAGCATACTTGTAGCCCTTACCTTTTTTTGTAACAACATGAATTACGATAGGTCCATCTTTTGTCTTAGCAGCATTAAAAGCTTGAATTAAATCACCAATATCATGGCCATCAACAGGACCTAAATAATCCACATTGAAACCATCGAAAATACCTGAATCAATTACTTTATCTTTGATTGCTTCTTTGAAATTTTTGATAGCTTCAACAAAAACATTGCCATTTCTTTGGCTAGTTAAAAAAGACTTTACGTTACTTTTAACATGTATATATTCGCTATTACTTCTAAGACTTGAAAAAGCCATACTTAATGCTCCAACATTCTTAGAAATAGACATATTATTATCATTAAAGATAATGATCATCTTGGATTTTAAATCGCCAATTTGATTAAGTGCTTCAAGTGATAGTCCTGATTGTAAGGCACCATCGCCTACAATTGGCACAACATAATAATCTTCTTTCTTTATGTCTCTAGCAACAGCCATACCTAAGGCAGTAGATAATGCAGTACTAGAATGTCCAGCTTCAAACGGGTCGCATTCACTTTCGTTTCTTCTTTGAAAGCCTGCAAGACCATTGAATTGTCTTAAAGTATCAAACTTATTAGCTCTACCAGTTAAAATTTTATGAACATATGATTGATGTCCCACATCAAAAAGTAGCTTATCTTTCTTTGCGTTAAAACAATAATGCAACGCAATTGTAAGCTCTACTACGCCTAAATTACTTGATAAATGTCCACCTGTTTTAGATACACTTTCAAGTAAAAATTCTCTTATATCACTAGCTAATTCTTCTAATTGCTTATTATTTAAAGTTTTTACAAACTCAGAATCCTTAATATCCCTTACATCCATCATCGATTTTTCATTCTATCTATTATCTCTATTATATACTTTGTATCAAAGTTTGCATCTTCAAGATACTTATATAAGTCAGAAAATAGATCATCAATGTATTTCTTTAGTTCATCTACACTTTGATAAGACAAAGCAGTCAATTTATCATTTCTTACATCAGAATTTGATTTGCCAGTCTCTTCTTCGCTCTTGATGATATCAAATAAATCATCTTGGTTTTGAAAAATAATACCAATCTTAGAACCAAGCTTTTCAAAATATTCATAGTTATTATCGCCACCTATATACATAGCCGCAAGACATGCAAATTTAAATAAACCACTTGTTTTATTATCTTCTATTTCAAATAATAAATCTTTTGAAACATTATCACTAGATTCACTTTCTACATCCAAAAGTTGGCCATATATCATACCATCAAGACCTGCGTATTTAGCTAGAGTACTTATTAAATTAACTTTGATATCGCTTCTATAGTCTGCTTCACAAATCTTAGAAAAAGCATGTGTTAATAAAGCATCACCAGTTAAAATACCAACAGCTTCACCAAATTTCTTATGACAAGATAGTTTGCCTCTACGATAATCATCATTATCCATGCCTGGTAAATCATCATGAATTAAAGAATAAGTTTGAATATATTCAAGTCCACAAGCTGCCCCATAGGCTACTTCTTCATCTAGTCCATAGCCCTTGACAATAGAAAACATAATATTTGGTCTAAAACGTTTGCCACCTTCTAGACAATATTTCATAGCTTCTTTAATTTCATTATCTTTATAAACATTTAAACTATTGAATAAATACGTTTCAAAGTTATTCATGATTATCACCTATTTCTTCTATTTGACTTTCATAGCTAGTTAATTGTTTCTTTAAATCCTTAGATAAATCTAATCCCTCTTTATATAGTTCAATAGACTTATCTAAATCAGTGTTTTCATCATCAAGTAATTCAACTATTTCTTGTAGTCTTTTCATTTTGTCTTCAAACTTTAATTTAGCCATTTCTCTTTCCTACATCCTTTACACTTACATTAATTCTATCTAGATATGTTTCAATCACCAAATCATCATCAACATCAACATTATCTTTTAACAACTTATTGTCTTTATATACTAAGCTATAACCTCTTTTAAGAGTGTTATCTATCGAATAAGCATTCAGCAAAGAATTTAACTTATCCAAATCATTTTGTCTTTTATTTAGTTTTATTTTAAGTTTTATGGACAAATTAGAAAGCATATTATCAATATCTTTATCAATTGTTGATAATCTATTAGAAAAATTATTAATTCTTTCTAAATAATAATCCAACTTAAGAGATGTTTTATCAATCAACAACATTGGATTTAATAAATACTTATTATTACTTAAAGCATCTAAGTTATCCTTGATACATTCAATTCTTTCTGACATCAAATCATTTAATTGAACAGTTAAATCATCTGCTTCTCTTAACACATCAACAATATTAGGCGTAATAAGTTCAATAGCGCCAGTTGGTGTAGGCGCTCTTAAATCCGCAACAAAATCAGTTAAAGTGAAGTCTTGTTCATGACCTACTCCTGATACTATAAAGGTATTTAAAGAATAAATGGTTCTAACAAGATTTTCATCATTAAAACAAAATAAGTCTTCAAAAGAGCCACCACCTCTTGCTAAAACAATGATTTCATAATCTTTTTCATCCACTTTTGAAAGTTTTTCAATTATATCATTACTAGCTTGTACACCTTGAACTATGACTGGATAAAAGTCCACCTTACAAATTGGCCATCTTCTTTTAAATTGAATCTTAATATCGGACATAGCAGCTGAATTATCACCACATAAAACAGCTACTTTTAAAGGATATTTAGATGGTATTTCTTTTTTATGCTCATCATTAAATAGGCCTTCTAAATACAATTTATTCTTTAATTCTTCATATCTTGCATATAAATCGCCAATGCCATCAAGTCTTAAAGAATTAACATATATCTGCATCTGACCACTAGCTTCAAATAAAGAAATTGAGCCTTGAACTAGTACTTTATCACCATTTTTAGGATCAAACTTTAAAAAGGAAGCTTTTGACTTAAACATCACACAGCTAATTGAACAATTTTCGTCTTTTAAAGTGAAATAAATGTGTCCTGACACGGCCTTACGAAAATTAGATAGTTCGCCACTTACAAGTACTCCACTTAAAGCATCATCACTATCTAATTTATTTTTTAAATATCTAACAAGTGTAGTAACACTTATTGAATTCATAGATTATCTAAAACTCCATTGATATATTTATATGAATCATCATCACTATATTCTTTAGCAATTCTAATTGCCTCATCAATAATAATTTTCTTATTATCTTTGTTCAAATTATATTCACTTGTTCCTACAAGTAAAATTGCTTGATCAATATATGATAATCTATCAAAGCTCCACTTTTTTAAATGCTTAGAAATCTCATCAATATACTCTTTTTCATGTTCAATTAAATCATTTTCAATTGAACCAACATATTCATCAATATCTTCAAAATTATCAATAAAAGAAGTAATCAAATCCTTATTCAATAAAAGATGTTGATATACTGTAATTACTACCTTAATTCTTGTTTCATGTCTATTCATAACGAATATTATACAACAATGTTCTATAATAATTAAGTGGAAAAGAAATCGTTTTTATATAGATTTATAGGACACTTATCAACTATCAATAGGCACAGAAGAGAAGTAAGAAAGTTATGTTTTAAAAGTGGTCTTATTAAACAAGGGCTCCTACATGATATAAGCAAGTACTCTTTTGTGGAATTTTTTAGTGGCGTTAAATACTATCAAGGCTATAGATCGCCTATCGATGCTGAAAAAGAAGACATAGGCTACTCTTTAGGATGGCTACATCATAAAGGTAGAAACAAACATCACTTTGAGTATTGGATTGAGAAAAGTTATGATCCTATTTCTTATAAGACATTAGAAATGCCACTTAACTATTTACTTGAAGCAGCATGCGATAAGATTGCTGCATCTAAAATTTATCAAAAAGATAAATACACAAATGCATCAGCATATAACTATATAAACAATGGTAAAGATAAAATATTCATGGGTGAAGAAAACGCTAGAAGACATTTATTACTTTTAGCTTATTTGAAAGACAATGGCGAAGAAAAAGCCCTTGCCTACTACAAGAGCCTTTATAAAAAATGGAAAAAAGATAAGAACTTTAATATTTAGTTTCAATATTTAAATTAACACTAAAAGGTAATTGTTCATATTCGACACCAGCCATATCCAACATTTTCTTAGAAACAACATTGTTGTCAACACCATCATATTTATCTGATTCATAATAAATCTTCTTTATGCCAGATTGAATAATAGCCTTAGCACATTCGTTACACGGAAATAAAGAAACATAAAGGATAGTATCCTTTAAAGATCTAGGCGAATTTAAAATCGCATTAAGCTCAGCATGTACAACATAAGCATACTTAGTAGACTTAAAATCACCACTTCTACTCCAAGGCATATCTTCATCTTTACAACCCCTAGGCATGCCATTGTAGCCAATAGATACAACCTTTTTGTCTTCATCTACAATACATGCGCCAACTTGCGTGTTAGGGTCTTTACTTCTAAGTGCGCTTAAGTGGGCTAGACCCATAAAATATTCATCCCAAGAAATTATCATGCTGCCTCCTTTTGGTATACTTCATATAATTTTTCATATGTTTTATCAGCTGTATTATTAAATCCTAAATCTCTATACATTTCTACCACGCGCATATCAGTTCCTCCATATATTGGCGCAATAACAGGATTTACAAAATACTTTATGTTCATAACAAGTAATACTGTACAAATTAAGATAATCATATTTTTAGCAGGTTTTTCTTCTTTATAGATAAAGAAAAATAAAGCACCACAAACAGCTCCACCTAAGTGGCATTGCCAAGAAACACCAGGTATAAAATTAAGCATTAGGTTTAGTAAAATAGTAGGCAAAAATTGTTGTAGATTAAAGAAGCCACTATAGGCGAAATACAATATAAAGTAAATAAATAAACAATATATACAGCCTGACAAGCCAATGGTAATCGTATTTTCAGATAAGATTCCTGAAGATAAAGAAGAGAAAATAATTCCACTTAATAATAAAATTAAATACTTCTTTGGCTTAAGAGTTCTTTCAACAACAAGTCCAACATAATAAAAGGCCAATAAATTAAACAATAGATGCATCAAAGAACTATGCAAGAAGGCGTTGGTAATTAGACGATATATTTGATGTAGTCCTAAAGTAAAAGTATTATATTGAGCTCCTAAAAAGATTAATACTGTTTCAATCGAATGTTTTCTTGAAAGTATAGCGGTAATAATAAACAACACAACACAAATAGCACAAACACTTAAAGTAACAGGAGCATGCAACTCTTTAATCTTTTGAAGTAATGGCCTTTTCTTAGCCTTATCCTTTATTTTTAAGAATGTTTGATTGATACTTAAAACTCTTTTTTTAATTTCACTTTCGCTGTCAACAACATCATGAATAACTTCATAAATGCCTTTATATTGAGCACTTAAATCAATTCCTGAATGAAAATTAGTATCAATAGATACCGTAGTATTTTCATCTTTGCCGTCAACTTCTTCATTTCCTATATGAATATCTAATAGTTTAACTTCATTAAGAGAAAATTGACCTTTGATTACATTTTTATAAGTGTTAAAACGTTCACTATCATAAAAGCTTGATTCAACAGAATCAGTGGTTATTCTAATTACTTGATAGTTAGGATTAGTTTTACTAGCGATTAAGATTTCATTGTCTTTATCAAGTCCTTGAACCCTAAAACTTACATAATCATAGTTAGTAATAAAGTATTCCATCAATTGAAAAATTTTATAAGCGTTATTTTCCATTTATGACCTCTTTACTTTCAATATATTCCTTCATATAAGATGGCATATCCGTTTGGAATTCAACTCTTTGTTTAGTAGTCGGATGGATAAAACTTAAGTAATAAGCATGTAAAAATTGACCTGTTTCATCAATATATGGGCCGCCATATTTAACATCATTTAAAACAGGATGCTTGATAAAGGCCATATGTACTCTTATTTGATGGGTCCTACCTGTTAACAGATTAACATCAAGTAATGTACAATCGCTTAATCTTTTTAAGACTTCGAATTCAGTGATAGCTTCCTTAGAGTTTTTATCAGTAACACACATCTTCTGTCTATCTTTAGCGTTTCTACCAATCGGAGCATTAATCTGTCCTTGATTGTTTTCGATAGTCCCCTTTACTAAAGCATAGTATTTTCTAAAGCAAGTCTTATCTTTTAATTGTTCACTTAAAAAATTATGTGCTTCATTGTTTTTGGCAACAACTAATAAACCACTAGTATCTTTATCAATTCTATGAACTATACCAGGTCTAAGGAGTCCATTAACATTAGATAAATCCTTACATTTAAATAACAAAGCATTTACTAAAGTATTATCATAATTACCAGGAGCTGGATGAACTACTAATCCTTTTTGTTTATTAATAACGATAACATCGTCATCTTCATAAATGATATCAACATCAATATCTGCTGGTTTTAAATCAGTCAAAACAAATTCTTCATATTCAATATCGATTGAATCATTTAATTTGGTTTTATAAGAACTAGAAGTACTTTGACCATTTACTAAAATCTTAGTTTCTTTAATAAGCTTTTGAATATTACTACGTGATAAAGGAGAATTAGCCGCGATATAAGCATCAAGTCTACTTCCTTGTTCATCAACTAGTAAGTTTATTTTTGGCATCTTTGTCCTCCTTTAAAAGCGTGATTATATAAAGTAGCACACCAATCGTTAAACAACAATCAGCGAAATTAAATATTGGAAAGTCCCATCCAAAGAAAACGAAATCCAAAAAATCTACAACATATATTCTAGCTATACGATCAATGAAATTGCCGATAGTTCCAGATATCATTAAAAGTAATGCAGCTTTTGATAATTTATCATTTGACTTAAGTAATAAATATACAAAAGCAAG
The DNA here is from genome assembly GCA_963619285.1 of Oscillospiraceae bacterium. GTDB lineage: Bacteria > Bacillota_I > Bacilli_A > Erysipelotrichales > Erysipelotrichaceae > Colivicinus. The sequence goes on from CAVEWG010000028.1 coordinate 6,948, forward strand.
CAAACAAATTGGTGTGATAATCAAAAATGTAGTACGTGCATTTTGCATAATAGAAAAGCCAGCACCATAGTTTTGAACATAGGTTAAAGAAAAGAAACCATCAATAATCGTTTTACTATCACCAACATTAAAATAAGTAAGGATAATTTCTTTACTGAATTGATCTATCGTGGCTAAGCTTGTGATAATAAATAAATAAATAATATAAATAAACTTATTTGTTTTCATCAATGTACTTATCAACCGCTCCTTCTAAAATAGCGAAAGGTACAGGTCCATTTTCTAAGATAGCATTAGAATATGAAACATAATCAAACTTATCGCCAAGTTCACTCTTAGCGTTTTCTCTTAAATTATATTGACTCACAAAACCTACACCATATCTTGTAAAGATTGTAGGCATAGAAATTACACTCTTATAGAATGTTTCAGCATAATCACTTACTAAGCCCATTTTCTCCATTAAATCAGCTACATCATCTACATCATAACCTAAATAATTGACTGCAATATCAATAATTGAATAAACTACATGAGAGTTTAAAATTGTTGATTCTAATTTGGCACAATATATCATGTCACTGCTTGGATAATCCAATAATTCTAAGGCATCCATAGCCGCTAAATCAGCATAGCCTTCAGTATAACCAATAAAAGTTTGGGTACTTCTAAAATTATGTGGATTTGTTTGCATATAGTAATAATGTTGATACAAGTGACCAGGGAATCCTTCATGAGCTAATATTTCGTAATTACTAATTCCTGTTCCTACATCAGAGAATTTAGGATTTAATCTAATTATGTTTTGATTTAAATCATCAAGTGGAGGATTTACATAATAACCAGCTGTAGAAGAACCAAGAGTTGATAGCTCCGATACAGTATAGCTTGCATCGATCTTCTTATATCTTTCACTAGTATTATTTCTTAAATATTCAAGCATCCCCTCGCCATCAAGATTTAATGGTTCAGATTCATTGTTGCCAATAAATAAATCATATTCATCATATAAATTCTCATTAGCTTGATAAGCATCAACAAAATCATTAACTGTATTAGCGTAATATGTAAATAAGGCAGTAAACATCTCTTCAATAGAACAATTATTTGAAGTATTCACAATAAACATGTACTCAGCATAGTCGCTGTCGATATTACATAGTTGCAAATCACTGTCTTCAGCTTTGCCATATAGTGTTTGAATATATTCATATAAAGTGTTAAATGCGCTACATACATCATATTTAATTAAATTAGCTATTTCATCATGCTTATCTTGATAGACAGAGTTTGTTTCAAATGATTCAATTAAACTTTGACCATCATCATCAACAATAGATTTAATATATACAACTTCACTGTCAAGCATAGTATCGGTATGATATAAGCCATTTTCTGATTGTTTTTTTGAATATTCAATACACTTATCAATATAATCAGGAAGTTCCTTTAATAAAGTTATGTAATCCTCAACCGATTCTTCATCATAGAACTTAAATTCCATTAGATTGGTGATAATGCCATCAGATACACTTGAATAATCAGAAAATATTAATGAATATTGGCAGAAATAAGAACCACATAATGATTCTAATAAAGAGTATTTAAGAGTATCATAATCATATTGTTGGCGAAGAGATAAACTATCATAATCAAATGACATCAACTTATTATATTGATCAATCATCATACTTATTTGATCTATATCTAATTCATAGTTAACATCGCCCCAAGTTACTTCTGGCTTAGTTAAGCCCATAGCCTTGTAGTCAGTGACACTAGAATGCATATTCAAATAGTTTTCAGTGACAACTTCATTAAATACTTCATCTAAGAATGCATCAAATTCTTCATTATCTTCTTTAGTACTATTTTTTTCTTTAACATTATAGTTTTTTAATAAATCAAGAAAATAAGCGCCACTTAAAGAACTATCATTGATATCAAAATTTGTTACTTCTTCAGTTTTACTATTATCGTCTGTTTCTTTATTATTAGAACTCGAACAACCTACTAGCAATAATATTACAAGTAAAACACTTAAAAGTTTTTTCATTACTTATTCTCGCTTTCGATATATTTCTTTAAAGCTAAAGCGATTTGATCGGGGCAAGAAGTAGTTTTCATGCCACATTTGATTCCTTGAATTCTATTTATTACATCATTGATATTCATACCAATTAGTAAACTAGAAATACCTTGTAGGTTTCCAGAACAACCACCTACGATTTTTAACGATTTAATAATATCGTTATCGATATCAAATACAAATTCTCTTGAACAAACGCCGCTTGGCTTATATGAATATTCCATTTTAAATTCCTCTTTCTTTCCCTATAAACCCTAATATTATACTATAATAAATAGGTATTTAGAAACGAGGTAACAAATGAGTAAAGTAAGAACAAGATTTGCACCATCCCCTACTGGTTATATGCATATTGGCAATTTAAGAACTGCTTTATATGCCTATCTAGTTGCTAAAAAAGATGATGGAGATTTTATTTTAAGAATTGAAGATACAGACCAAAATAGACAAGTAGAAGGTGCAACTGATATTATTTATCAAACACTAAAGACTTGTGGTTTAAAACATGATGAAGGACCAGATGTTGGCGGCAACTATGGCCCATATGTTCAATCTGTCCGTATGAAACAAGGCCTATATAAAGAATATGCCATGAAACTTGTTGAAAGTGGCAATGCCCATATTTGTTTCTGTAAAGAAGAAGATATTGAAATTCAAAAACAAATCGCAAATGCCAAGGGTGAATCTTTCTTATATAGAGACCCATGTAAGCAATTATCTAAAGAAGAAGTTCAAGCAAGAATTGACGCAGGCGAAGAATATGTTATTAGACAAACTATTAAACCTGAAGGTACAACAACTTTTGATGATGAAGTATATGGTTCAATTACAGTAAATAATGCTGATTTAGACGAAATGATTCTATTAAAGTCAGATGGCTATCCTACTTATAACTTCGCAAATGTAGTTGATGATCATTTAATGGAAATAACTGATGTTGTTAGAGGTAATGAATATCTATCAAGCACTCCTAAGTATAATCTTCTATATGAAGCATTTGGTTGGGACAAACCAAGATATATTCATTGTCCACCTGTTATGAAAAACGAACATGAAAAGCTATCTAAAAGAAATGGCGACGCTTCTTTCCAAGACTTAGTTACTAAAGGATATCTACCAGAAGCAATCCTAAACTACATCGCCTTACTTGGATGGGCACCAAGCGAAGAAAGAGAAATCTATTCCCTAGATGAATTATGCAAAGCTTTTGATGTAAAGCGTATTGGCACAAGTGGTGCAATATTTGATATTGAGAAATTAAAATGGATGAATGGCGTTTATCTAAGAAACATGGACTCTGAAAAATACTATGAATTAGTTAAGCCAATGATCGAGAAAAATGTTGATCCAAAATATGACTATAAAGCTATTGCTTCTGCTTTAAAAGATAGAGTAATGTTACTAACAGAGGTTGAAGAAATGGTTGATTTCTTCAATGAAGTAAAAGAATATGACAATACTTTATACGTAAACAAAAAAGCCAAAACTAATAAAGAGGTAGCTAAAACTTCTCTTGAACTAGCTTTACCAGCTCTTGAAAGTGTTGAAGTATTTGACAACAATCATATCTTTGAAGCACTTGGCAAAGTAGCAGCAGATAATGGTTTAAAGAATATTACAATCATGTACCCAATTCAGGTTGCTTTATCTGGCAAAGATAAGACACCAGGTGGTGCTACTATGATTGGCCAAATCTTAGGTAAAGAAGAAACAATCAAGCGTGTTAAAGACGCCATCACAAAACTAGCTTAAATTAAAAATCAGCAATCGCTGATTTTTTTTAATGTCTAATTTAAGGAAATAATAACAGGTATATTAGTTAGAATTGCTTTATTATTTACTTCAATGAAACCGCCTAATAAATTTTGATAAGTCCCATCTTTTAAATCAATATTAGAGAACAATACTTCCTTATCATCCATTGGGAATAATCCTAATTCTTTATAAGCATCTTTATAATAATTAGTTACTTTTATTCCCATTTCTTTATCTTGTGAAAAAGATGATTGAATTAGTTTAGTATTAATATCTCTTTTCTTAAGTTCAACATTTTTAAGATAAAAATCATAATAGCCTTTATCAAAGTTTTTAAATGTTACCGTTTCTTTATCAAATAAAGATGGTGTAACACTTTCCCTACTTTCTTCACCAGAATAAATGAAAGCTGCGCCTCTTGTAAAGAAAGAATAAGCGAGTAATGATTTATGGAAATTATCGCTTCCCTTATAGCCACAAATTCTAGTTCTATCATGATTTTCAATGGCTCTAATAATTAAACCATCTTGTCTAATTGAAGCTTGTTCCATCTCAAGTGTTGCTTTATAGATTGACAGGTTTTCTAATGTTCTGTTATTTAAGAACTCAGAAAAGAAATGCCAATTAGCGTAGTGATAGCACATATCAAAACAATTCTCAAATAGTTCATCATTACTTAGTACTTCTCTATGTGTGCTTCTAGCATCCAATAAGAAGTTTCCATCAACAGCTTCCGCCAACATTATCGTATTAGGATTAATAGCTAATTTAACTTTGCGATAAAAAGCTGCTGGCAAAAATGATGCTACATCAAATCTAAAGCCATCGACGCCCCATGATTCATATAATTTAAGAACTGAGACAAGATAGTCTTGAGTATCAGCTCTGTTTAAATCTAAATCATAAACATCAGACCAATCGCCTACTCTATTACCTAATTCCCCATCTTTATCATGATAATAGAATTCTTCATGGGAATCGATTAACACACTATCTCTACTAGTATGATTAAAAACGACATCCATCATTATTTTCATACCTAGTTGATGCGTTTTATCAATTAGTGATTTAAAGTCTTCTAAGCTGCCATATTCTTCATTGATAGCCTCATAATCTTTAATGGCGTAAGGAGAACCTAAACTACCCTTTCTTCCCTTTGTACCGATTGGTGAAATAGGCATAACATATAAGATATCACAACCCTTTTCTTTTATACTTTCAAGCTTATTTTCTAGGGCTTTAAAAGTACCTTCTTCAGTTTCGTTTCTTACAAAAACTTGATAAATTACTGATTTTAATAATTCTGTTTTCATATGTCTCCTTAATTTACTTCATTTTTAATAGTTTTAAGCATATCGTTATAAGATGTTAATTTTTCATCTAATCTATTTTGACATTTTTTAAACACATAAATCAAATCAGAAATGTCATCATATTTTTGAGCTTTGTATAAAGCGTTCTTGTATTCGTCTTTATACATATTATCAATCGTAATCAAATCAATATTATTATCTATGCATTGTATTAAGATGATGAAGCGTCCAATACGACCATTACCATCTTGAAATGGATGTATTAATTCAAATCGATAATGAAATAAGGCAATATCTTCTATCGTTAGATTTAAAGTTTCATTATAATCAGTCAGTAAATTAAACATAAGACTATCAACTGAAGCAGGACTACCGAGTTTTAAATCAAATCCTCTTAATCTATTTTCATATTTTTTGAAACAGCCAGTATTGTTGATCTCTTCATCAACGGAGTCTTTTTTTAATTCTTTTTGCCATGCAAACAGCATAAATTTATCTAATTGTTTACAACAATCATTTATCACCATATTAAAAACATTTAAAGAGTTTCTTGTTTCAATTACATCATCTAAATAATGAACTCCAGAAACTTTCTTTTCAAACAATAATTGTTCGATATTTTCCTTAGTAAAAGTACTTCCTTCTAAATGATTTGAGTGATATAAAAACTCAATCTTTAAATCATCATATAAAGAGTTTTTAATAGAAGAAATAAGTTTTATTTCTTTGGCGTTTATTTTCATTAACTCTATTATACAAAAAAGAAGCACGAGGCTTCTTAGAAAACTAATGGTGATCGATACGGGATTTGAACCCGTGAATGTCGCCTTGAGAGGGCGATGTGTTAAACCGTTTCACCAATCGACCATATAGGGCACATCGCCCTATTTATTTAACTTATTTAGCTAATGCTGCTTTTGCAGTATCGCAAATCTTTGTGAAGCTTTCAGGATCACTAATAGCAATTTCAGAAAGCATTTTTCTGTTCATGTTTACATTAGCAAGCTTTAAACCATGCATAAGATTTGAATAGCTTAAATCATTCATTCTTGCAGCTGCATTGATTCTAGCAATCCATAACTTACGGAAGTTTCTCTTGTTTTGTTTTCTAGCAATGTAAGCATACTTGTGAGAATGCATTACTTGTTCATGAGCTGTCTTAAATAGTAAATGTTTACTGCCGAAATAACCTTTAGCTTGTTTTAAGACTCTCTTATGTCTTTTTCTTAATGAATTAGATCTCTTTACTCTAGCCATGTGTTATTCCTCCTTATCCTTGTAATAAAGCTCTATCTCTTTTTTCATCACTCTTAGAAACTAGAGCTGACTTTCTTAATTGTACTTTTTGCTTATGTGTCTTGTTAGCGGCAAAGTGTGATGTGAAGTTGTGGTGTCTTTTTAACTTTCCAGAACCTGTAACTTTTACTCTTTTCGCAAAAGTCTTTTTTGTTTTCATTTTTGGCATTTGAATTCCTCCTTATTTCTTCTTAGGCATTAAAACGCATGACATGATATTACCCTCAAGCTTAGGTTGCTTATCAACATTAGCTAGTTCTGAAAGACTATCAATAAAGTCGTTCATTACCTTTAAGCCAACCTCTTGACGAGTCATCATACGACCTCTAAAACGCATATCGACTTTAACCTTCATACCATCTTCAAGCCAGCCAGTTGCTTGCTTAATTTTAGTATCGAAGTCGTGTTTATCAATAACTGGAGATAAACGCAAAGGTTTTAACTCAGTTACATGCTGGTTCTTCTTTGCTTCCTTGGCCTTTTTTTGTGCCTCAAATTTATATCTACCATAATCTAGTATTTTACATACTGGAGTAGCAGAATTAGGTGATACACATAATAAATCCAATTCTTGATCATAAGCTTTTGATAAAGCTTCGTTTCTGCTCATCTTACCAAGTTGTGAGCCATCTGAATCAATAACAAGTACTTCCTTAAAACGAATACCCTCATTGACTAGATCTTCAGTCTTTTTGCCTGCGATGTTAACGTCCTCCTATAAAATAAAAAGCGAGACAAAGCCCACTTTTATTACTTACCTTAGTAGCAATACAACCCAAATCTAATAGAGATATCAGGTGAGAAGTGGTCTCCTACTTTCTACGTACTTTTTATTACTCAATTATTCTAATATAAGAAATTTTCTTAGTCAATCACTTTTTTCAAAAGTTTTATATCTTTATCACTAACATTTAGGACAGCATAACTTGGCTTACTGCCATCTCTATTATGGCTACAAGAACCAGGATTTATAAACCTTACACCATTATAAGAATAATCAGAAAACATATGTGTATGACCATATAACACTACATCACAATTATTTTCTTTAGCCAAATAGTATAAAGCGTTTAAATCGCCTCTTAAATAACGATGGCCATGTGTCAACAAGAATCGATGATTTCCTACCTCAATTACTCTATAAACAGGTAAATCAAGATAATCATTATTACCAAGAACGGTAACAAATGGCGATAGTTTATCTTTGCTATCAGCTTCAGAATCGCCTAAATGCCAATAATAGTCGCAGTTTGGATTATCAGCTAAAATTTTATTTAAAACCAAAAAGTTTGAATGATTATCTGAACAAACTACTATTTTCATTTGCTTAAATCCCTTAAGATATCTTCATAATGAAAATACATATATTTATTAATTACACTGTCGATATCGATATTTTTCTCATATAACTTTTCAACCACATCAACAACTTCATATTTATTTAAATAATATAAATTATTAGAAATCTTATTATAATCTTCAATATGGTAAGCGATAAAACCCGGATAAACCATATAATCCATAAATAAATTAGGATCTATGGAATAATCAATGATATATTTGATTTCTCTTTCATCAAGATACTTTTTAATTAGTTCTCTTTCTTCACTTGTTCCATATGGGTAACGAGATAAAGAATCGTAATTACGATTCATGTATATATAGCAGCCTGCTGTTAATAAGATAGTAGAGGCGATAACAATTATTCTTTTTATAAGCATAAAGATATTATAAACCAAAACTATTTAAGTAGAAAGTCGGCACCCTTAATAACTTCTGTAGAACTAAGTCCTTTAAAGCCTGTTTGTTTACAAGCCTCGTATGAACAAATCGCAACACAATTGGATAAATTAAGACTTCTTGCGTCAGCTTTCATAGGCAGCCTATAAGTATCATTCAAATGATTTTTTAAAATATCCTTTGGAATACCTGTAGATTCCTTGCCAAACATAATATAGATATCACCATCTTTATTAAATTCGCATTTATTAAAAGTATCTAATCCATATCTTGATAAATAAACAAACTGTCCTTGATAATTTTTAGATTCAAAATCTTCATAATTATCATAAAAAGTAATATCGCAATCTTTAACATAATCCATCTCTGCCCTTTTTAAATACTTATCTTCAAAAGAAAAAGTAATTGGGCCAATAATATGCAAACGCATATCAAAACACATACAAGTACGCACAATGTTGCCAGTATTAGCTGGCTTTTCTGGTTGATATAAAACAATGTTAATCATTAATTAATTTCCTATCTAAATACTTAAATATTAAATATATTCCAAGTAAGAACACTACGATTGAAACAATAATGGAAATACATAAATCAAAGAAAAATTGGCTTGGAACCATCATAATTAAAATATCAGTCCTTGGATCTAATAGCCATAAATCATTATTTGGGAAGAATATATGATGGAAATTAGTCCAAAAGCCATCAAAGTCAATTAAACAAAATAATAATATAAAACCAATAATAAAGCCAAAGATAGCCAATGATTTCTTATATGAACTAAAAATATATTTTGTGTTTCCACTAAAACAAATGTACACAAAAGTTAAAAGATACAATACAAAGCAAATATTTCTAACTACTAAAACATTTTGATAAAGATTTTTAACATCTACCATATGGGCTTTTTCTCTATTATTAAATACTTCTCTTGTAAATCCTTCTACCTTAGCTATAGTATCTAAAGAAGAATACTTATCTTTTAAATAACCTAGCAAGACATCAGTAGTCTTATCTAAATCATCTTGACTCATGCCTATTTCATTAGCTGTGTCTAATTTAGTGTATTCATTTTTATAAAAGGAATTAGAAAAACACCAATAATCAACACAGCTTAAAAATGCACATACTATTAAACAAAGAGTTGAAATTAGACAAATTACTTTATTTTTCAAAATATTCAACCAACTTTCTTAAAGCCAAAGCACGGTGAGAATTATATTTTTTAAAGTCTTCGCCAAGTTCAGCTGTCGTTTTACTTTGGCCATCAATTATAAAAATAGGATCATAGCCAAAGCCTTCTAAACCTTGAGGTTTATTAGCGATGTTTCCCTTTAATATGCCTTCAAAATAAAGTGTTTGATCATCATCAATATAAGTAATGCCACAAACAAATTGAGCACCTCTATTGTCACTATCTTTTAAATCATTTGTAATCTTTTCATTTTTTTCTTTATAAGATAATTCTTTTAACCATCTAGCAGAATATATACCAGGTTTGCCATCATAGAAATCAATGCAGATACCACTATCATCCGCAATGGTTGGTATATGATATAAGTCATAATAAAACTTAGCTTTTATATATGAATTTTCTTTAAAAGAATCACCATCTTCAACTGGTTCGTTTTTATTATAAGGATCTAAATCTTTAGGAGTAATTAGTTCTACATCAAAATTTAAAGAATCAAAAATGTCTTTAACCTCTTTTACTTTATGAGTGTTACTTGTCGCAATTAATATCTTTTTCATGAATACTATTTTAACTCATTACTTTGATGTATTAAAATATTTATATGAAACATGTCTTCATTATAAACAAAATATCTGGCAAAGGACTTGCCTATAAATCGATTCCAACTATTGAAAAAGTATGTAAAGAAAAAGGACTAGACTACAAAATTGAAGTAACTCAATATGCTAATCATACAAAAGAAATTGTTGAATCATACAACAATCAAAAAGATGTCATATTATATGCGGTTGGAGGCGATGGCACAGTTTTTGAAGCCATTAATTATATTAATCCCGAAATAGAACTTGGATTACTGCCTTGTGGTTCAGGCAATGATTTTTATCGCTACTTTGGCGGCGTTAATAAAGATATTGAACAAAACATTAGAAATACTATCGATATCAAATCTACAAATGTTGATGTTGGTCAAAGTGATAAGATGAAATTCATCAATACTACTTCACTTGGCATTGACGCTAAAATCAATTATGACGCTTCTAATATGATTAGAAAAACCTTTATCTCAAAAGGACCAGCTTATGTATTAAGTATTATCTATAACGCTATATTTTTAAAATCATTAAAAGTTAATATGAGAGTTGATGGAATAGATAGAAGTGGTGAATATTACATCATTTGTCTAATGAATGGTTCATATTATGGAAATGGTGCCTGTGCTGCCCCTGAAGCCCTTGTGGATGATGGCTACTTTGACTTAGTGCTATTTAAGATTGCTGGTAGAGTACAAGTATATAAAACCCTAGTTAAGTACTTAAAAGGAAAAGCCACCATTAAAGACGGTATTGAAACAATTAGATGTAAAGAAATAAACATCACATCAAATGAAGACATGATATGTCAATCAGATGGTGAAAATTATGTCACTAATCATCTTAGTGTAAAGATGTTGCACAACTATCTAAAACTAAAAGTATCTAAATAACAAACTTTTCAATTATTTTTTCTACTAATGGATTTCTCACAACATCGCTTTTGCCAAAATGAACGAAAGCGATTTTATTTGTATCTTGTAAAAGCTTATTAGCATAAACCAAACCACTCTTATTTTTATCGATCTTTAAATCAATTTGAGTTATATCACCATTAACAATCATTTTAGAATTATAGCCAAGACGAGTTAAAAACATCAGCATTTGTGAGCCCGTTGTATTTTGAGCTTCATCTAAAATGATATAGGCATTATTTAAAGTTCTACCACGCATATAAGCCAATGGAATAACTTCAATGATATTCTTTTCCATCATCTTTTCAACTTGTTCTTGCCCTAATATATCATATAAAGAATCATATAAAGGCATAAGATAAGGATCAATCTTTTCTTTTAAATCACCTGGTAAAAAACCTAATGATTCCCCTGCCTCTACTGCAGGTCTAGTTAATATTATCTTTTTAACTTCTTCTTTTTTATAAGCAAGACAAGCTAAAGCTACAGCCAAATAAGTCTTGCCAGTACCAGCAGGACCAATTGAAAAGATTAAATCATTCTTTTCGATTGCCTTAGCTAATAAGAATTGATTATAAGTTTTATATTTGATAGGTTTACCTGATTGAGAATATAAAATAATCTTATTTTGCCAACTAATATCGTTATTGTTTTTTAAATTATTGTACGTTTGCACAATAATATTTTCATCAATCAAAGTATTTTCTTTTACATAAGAAATAATTACTTCTATATAATCAGAAAAACGATTAAAAGTGTCATGATCACAATCAATAAGTAATCTATTTCCTCTAAAAATTAATTCAACTTTAAATAAGTCACCAATTAGCTTAATATTGTCGTTATTAACACCTACAAGGTTTTTAAGTTGTTCATGGTTTAAATCATCTAATAAAATTTCGCTATAATTCATAGAAATATTATATATAAAAAAAATAGTGCAATGCACTATTTTCCTCTTCTTGCTTTTCTTGCAGCCTCTTGTTTAAGTTTTCTCTTTAAA
>CAVEWG010000029.1:0-17616 GCA_963619285.1 Oscillospiraceae bacterium
CAATTTTAAGAAAGGCTTGTAAGAATTTCTTAGATAGAGGCGATTTAGAAGATTTCTACAAGTTTGAACAAGAAAATGATTGGTTAGAGGATTATGCCTTATTCCTTACAATCAAAGAAAAGTTTAATAATGTTTCTTTAGTTGATTGGGATAAGAAATATAAGTTAAAAGACGAAGAAACTATTAATTCTCTTAAAGAAGAATATAGCGAGACATATAATTTCTGGAAAGTTGTTCAATATTTATTTACTAAACAATGGTTTGGCTTAAAGGAATATGCGAATTCTAAGGGCTTAAAGATAATTGGTGATTGTCCTTTATATGTTGCTAGTGATTCATGTGATGTGTTCTCTGATCCTAAGTTATTTTTAGTAGATGAAGAACTTGTTCCTAAAAAGGTTGCGGGTTGTCCACCTGATGGTTTCTCGGCTGATGGTCAATTATGGGGCAATCCTATCTATGATTGGGATTACCATCTCGACAGCAATTATGCATGGTGGGTAAAAAGAGTAAAGCATCTATGTAATATTTATGATTATGTTAGAATTGATCATTTTAGAGGACTAAGCGCTTATTACACAATTGATTATGGTGCAAGTACTGCTAAGGATGGTAAATGGGTAAAGGGTCCTGGCAAGTCGTTTGTGAAGGCTATTAGGGATAATGTAGGAGATAATATTATCGCTGAAGACTTAGGCTACATGGATGATGATGTAAAGGATTTACTTGCTTATAGTAAGTATCCTGGTATGGGCGTACTTGAGTTTGCGTTTGATTCTAGGGATTCTAGTGGCAATGATAATATTCCTTATAATCTAAAGAAGAATCAAATAGCTTATATTGGTACTCATGATAATCAAACGGTTATGGGTTGGACTAAGGAGATTAGTCCTGAGGCTCTTGAATTCTGTAAGGATTATATTAATTATCATGATGGTGAAGACTTTAATTGGACAATGATTAGATGTCTAATGTCTACAGTATGTGATACCGCTATTGTACAAGCACAGGATTTATTAGGACTTGATGAGAGTGCACGTATGAATGAGCCAAGTAGTTGTGGCAAGAACTGGAAGTGGATGGCAAAAGAGGGCAGCTTTACTGAAGAAATTGGTAAGCGTTTAAAAGAGTTAACGCATACATATGGAAGGGCATAGTTTATGGCAGAAGTAGTATTAAAAAATATTAAGAAGATTTATCCTTTACAAGAAACTAAGAAGGGTTTGTTTGGTAAAAAGAAAAAGGCTGTAGCACAAAAAACTGGTAATCTACAAATTACTGATGAGGGTGTTGTAGCTGTACAGGATTTTAATATCGATATCAAGGACAAAGAGTTTATTGTGCTTGTCGGTCCCTCAGGTTGTGGCAAGTCTACTACACTTAGAATGATTGCAGGACTTGAAGATATTAGTGATGGTGAACTATATATTGATAATAAGTTGTGCAATGATGTAGAGCCAAAGGATAGAGATATTGCGATGGTTTTCCAATCATACGCCCTTTATCCTCACTTGAGTGTTTACGATAATATCGCTTTCCCTTTGAAGATTAAAAAGCTTCCTAAGGAAGAAATTGATAAGAAAGTTAAAGAGGCTGCTGAGACTTTAGATATTACTCAATACTTGGATAGAAAGCCTAAGAATTTGTCTGGTGGTCAAAGACAAAGAGTTGCGATTGGTAGAGCCATTGTTAGAAATCCAAAAGTGTTATTAATGGATGAACCATTAAGTAATCTAGACGCAAAACTTAGAAATCAAATGAGAGCTGAGATCATTAAATTAAGAAAGAAGATTGATACTACTTTCATTTATGTTACACATGACCAAGTAGAAGCTATGACGCTAGGTGATAGGATTGTGGTTATGAAGGATGGCTTTGTTCAACAGATTGGCACACCACAAGAAGTGTTTGATCATCCAAGAAACTTGTTTGTATCAGGTTTTATTGGTACTCCACAAATGAATTATTTTGACGCAAAGCTAGTAGAAAAAGATGGCAAGTATTCTCTGCTTGTTGATGATCAAGAATTTGAATTATCTTCTGAAAAACAAGATAGACTTAAACAAAAAGGTGTTAAGTCACAAGATATTATTTTGGGTGTAAGACCTGATCATATGGTTTTATCTGACAAGGGTATTAAGGCAAAGGTTGATGTTAGTGAGCTTATGGGTTCATCTGTTCATTTACATGTTAATGCCTTAGGCAGAGATGTTATTGCGATAGTTCCAACAGAGGGCAGAAAGGTTGAACTTGCTGGTCAAGAAATTCATCTTACTTTCTCTGGCAATGTGGCAAACTTGTTCTCTAAGGAAGACGAATCTAATTTAGAATATTAAAAAGAAGGATTGCTTAAAAGGCAATCTTTTTAAATGAAAATAGAAATTGTATAGTCTTAGGGAAGTTGAGTTAGAAAGATTGAAGATTAACATTGTTAGTTTACCGATGTAATGTTATTGTGTTTAGACTACAACATGAAAGACTAGATGTGTATAAAAAGTTGGAAAATCCGCAAATTCTATTAAAAAATGGATGGAAAATCCGCAATACAAAAATAAGAACTATTTTATACTTGCGTTAATATTTATTATTATAGACATTAAAATGCTTAATGTTTATAATAATAAACATATGAGAGATGCAAAATATACTGTAAGTAATAGTACCGAGAAATATCTAAAGATAATGGGTGAGCAAATAAAGTTATCTAGACTTAGAAGAAATTTACCTACAAAGCTAGTATGTGAAAGAGCCTGTATAAGTAGGGCTTCTTTATGGAAAGTAGAGAAGGGTGATCCTTCAGTTGCGATTGGTATATATGGAGCTGTATTACATGCTTTAAACGGCATGGACAAAGAGTTGTTGAATATCTGTGGTAATGATACTTTTGGTAAACAAATTCAAGATATTGAACTATTAAAGAAAAGAGCTAGGAGATAATTTTTATGTCAAATAAAAAGATATATGTATATGATGATTTTTCTAGTGAAGAAACAATTTTACTTGGTACTTTATATGTTGACAATATAAGAGGGAGTGAAACATTTTCTTTTGAGTTTGATTATGATTGGCTAAAGAATAATGAATGTTCCTCTTCTTTAGATCCTGAGCTTTCACTTATATTGGGCAGACAATACAGTAATAAAAAGATGTTTGGCATGTTTGAGGATGCATGTCCTGATAGGTGGGGTAGGGTTTTAATACAAAAAAGAGAAAATATCTTGGCAAAAAAAGAAAACAGAAAGCCTAAAAAATTATTAGAAAGCGATTATTTATTGGGCGTTGATGATAATACACGAATGGGTGGTCTTAGGTTTAAACTTCATGAAGATGACTTTTTTGTAGCAGATGATAAAAGTAATAGCGTTCCACCTTGGACTTCTTTAAGAACTTTGGAAGAAGCGTCACGAAATTATGAAAATGGTGATATTGATAAGTGGATTAATCAATTAATTAAGCCTGGGTCATCTCTTGGTGGAGCTAGACCAAAGGCTAATGTGGTTGATGTTGATGGTGATTTATGGATTGGTAAATTTCCTTCAAAAAATGATGAATATGATGTGTGCGCGTTTGAGAAAGTATCTAACGACCTTGCTTTAATGTGTGGGCTAAACGTTCCAGAATCAAGGCTAGAGAAATTTTCTAAATATGGTAGTACATTTTTAGTCAAAAGATTTGATCGAGATAAAGGCAAAAGAATACACGTTGCTAGCGCAATGACTTTGCTAAACAAAAGTGATAATGATGATTCTAGTAGTTATCTTGATTTGGTGGGTTTTATAAAAGAAAACGGAAGCAGGCCAAAAGAAGATTTAATAGAATTATATAAAAGAGTTGCGTTTAATATTGCAATTTCAAATACTGATGATCATCTAAGAAATCATTCTTTTATCTATGATAAAAATGGTTTTAGATTGTCTCCACTCTATGATATAAATCCTATTCCTTATGGAAATCAACTATCTCTAAGTGTTGATAATACATGTAATGATAAAGATTTTGGTTTACTTTTATCTACTTGTGAACACTATGGTCTAGATAAAAATAAGGGCAAGGAACTTATAGAAGATATTGTGGATATAATTGAGAATAATTATGAAAAATTATGCAAAGATTATGGGATAAACAGGTCACAAATCGAGGATGTAAAAAAGTGCATTTACTAAAAAAGAACTATTGTTTATATAGTTCTTTTAAATTACTTGTTCTTTTGTTTTGTTTAAGTTGTTCATAGACTTGTTTAAGTTGTTGTTCATATTTATTCATGTTAAAGCTATCTATGAATTCTACATCTTTTATTTCATTTGGTAGATATTGTATCTTGTGGAAACAATCATACCTATCATATGAATATTTTTCATCATCTTTAAGTCCGGTTGGTGTAAACTTTAGATACTTTGGCATGTCTATGGCTTTTGTTTCTACTAATGCCTGTGCTTTATGTACAGCGTCAACACCAGTTCTAGATTTTGGTGAAAGGCATAAGTCAATAATGTGAACGCCTAGTGGGATAATGGCTTCAGGAAAGCCTACAGCTTCTGCAGCTTGGGTAGCGCTGATGGTTCTTGCGATAAGTGGGGGATTAGCTAGTCCTATGTCTTCGTAAGCTATTACTAAAAGTCGTCTAGAAATAGATGCTTCATCTCCTGATTGAGCTAATAGTGCTAGATAATAAAGTGCACCATTTACGTCAGATCCTCTAATTGATTTTTGAAGTCCTGACAATAAATCATAATGACCATCTTCTGATCCAAATGATCTTTGGTTAGTTACTTTGCATTGTTCCCTTACGTCTTGAACTTTTATTATGTTGTCTTTACATATTAAAGAAGATAATTCTAAGATATTTAGGGCATATCTAATGTCGCCGTTTGATACTTCCGCTATTAATTCTAGAGCGTCTTTATTAATTGTTACTTCGTTGTTTAAACCTTCTTCTTTTTTAATAGCGTTTAATAGTGCTTGTTTGATATCGTCTCTACTAAGTGCTTTTAGTTCAAATAGATGACATCTACTTCTTATAGCAGGATTAATAGAATAATAAGGATTAGCTGTTGTACATCCTATTAAAATAATGTTTCCTTTTTCAACATGAGGAAGTAATAGATCTTGTTTATCTTTGTTTAGTCTATGTACCTCATCACATATTAGTATTAATTGCCCTGCTAAGTCCGCTTCTACAAATATAGCGTCTAAATCTTTTTTATTACCAGTAACCGCATTAAATCTTCTAAATGGTTTATGTAATTGTTTGGCAATCACTTCAGCTAGTGTAGTTTTACCAATACCTGGTGGGCCATAGAAAATACTAGAAAAGATAGTTCCTTTCTCTAGACATTTTCTAATGATTCCATTTTGACCAACTAAGTGTTGTTGACCAATTATATCGTCAAGTGTTTCTGGTCTTAATCTATAGGCTAAAGGTTTACTCATAATAATTTAATTCCTTCATCTAGGTCTTTTATACTTTTATATGCTAAATCGACTACTTCTTTTTCTACATCTACTACATCTTTTATATATACTACTTTAATTCCGGCGTTGTGTGCAGATAGAATGCCATTTCTTGAGTCTTCAAAGATTAAGATATCTTCTTTATTAAAGTTGTAGTGATTAAAGACATCAAGATAAATATCAGGAGAGGGCTTAGAGTTTTTAATTTGATCACCAAATACCATATAGTCAAAGTATTTTGCGATATTTAATTTATTTAATATTCTTAATTGTTTTTCTTTATATGTTGAAGTAGCTACAGCAGCTAGGATGTTATGATTCTTACAATATTCAAGGATATTAATGCTTCCTTTTTTAAGAGTTAAAGAGTTTTCATCAAATAGTTCCATTAGTTTTGATCTATAAGTATCATAGTCAAAATCTTTTTGTTGACTATCTATTACTACTTGTCTAACACTAGCTCTATTTCTACCGATGGTGTTCATTATTACTTCATAGGGTACATTGTATCCGTTTATTTCATTGTTTAATAAAGCGGCTTTTACATATATGGATTCTGAGTCTATAAGTGTACCGTCAACGTCGAATATAGCTAGCTTTGTCATATTTCTATTATAACCTTATGATAAAATAATTCACGGAGGATAAACATGGATAATAAACAACTTAGTAAACATGCCAATAATATTAGAAAAAATATTATTGAAATGGTTTATGCCGCACAAAGTGGTCATCCAGGTGGTTCGCTTGGCTGTAGTGATATTTTAACTTATTTGTATTTTGAGGAAATGGATATCAATAAAGATAATATTGGTACTCAAGATAGAGATAGATTTGTGCTTTCAAAGGGTCATTGTTCACCTGCTTTATACGCAACTTTGTATGAAAAGGGTTTAATTAATGAAGACCTAAAGACTTTTAGAAAGCTTGGTTCTAAGTTACAAGGTCATCCTAGTACCATTTATTTAGAGGGCATCGATATTTCAACTGGTTCTTTAGGACAAGGTGTAAGTTGTGCTGTTGGTATGGCAATTGCCAATAAGTTAGATAAAAATGATCATCGTATATATGCTTTGCTTGGTGATGGCGAATCAGAAGAAGGGCTGGTTTGGGAAGCTTTAATGGCTGCGTGTCATTATAAGCTAGATAACTTGGTTATTATCTTTGACAACAATGGTCTACAAATTGATGGTAATGTACAAGATGTTATTGGACCTTTGCCATTAAAGGAAAAGGCTATTGCGTTTGGTGCTAATGCCTTAGAGTGTGACGGTAATGACTTTGACTCTATTAGAGAGGCATTTAATAAAGCTAGAGAACTTAAGGGTAAACCTACTGTTATAGTAGCTCATACTGTTAAGGGCAAGGGTGTTTCTTATATGGAAAACAATGCTGGTTGGCATGGCAAGGCACCTGATGAAGAAGGCTATTTAGTTGCGAAAAAGGATTTAGAGGTAAATGAATAATGGCACAAGAGACTAGAAATGCATATGGTGAAAAACTAGCTGAGTTAGTTAAAGAAAATGAAAACATTGTTGTGCTAGATGCCGATTTGTCTGCTTCTACTAAGACTGCTATGGCAAAGAAGGTTGCACCAGATAGACACTTTAATGCCGGTATTGCGGAATGCAACATGGTAGGTATGGCTGCTGGACTTGCTGCTAGTGGCAAGATTGCCTTTGTGTCTTCTTTTGCGGTGTTTGCGACAGGTAGACCATTTGAAATTATTAGAAATTCTGTTTGTTATCCTAATTTAAATGTAAAAATATGTGCTTCACACGCTGGTTTATCAGTAGGTGAAGATGGTGCGAGTCATCAAGCTATTGAAGATGTAGCCTTAATGAGATGTCTTCCTAATATGCGTGTCTTTGTTCCATGTGATCAATATGAGACTAGAGCTCTAATTGAATATGTGGCAAAGTTAAATGGTCCTTGTTATGTAAGACTTGGCAGGGGCAAGGTAGATGATGTCTATGATGAAAATAAAGTATTTGATTTTTCTAAGGTAGATGTCTTAAGAAAAGGAAAAGATGTAATATTGTTTGCGATGGGTCTAATGGTTCAAGAAGCGCTTAAAGCTGCAGAAGAATTAGATGCAACAGTTGTAAATGTTACAAGTGTTAAGCCTATTGATAAGGATTCTATTATTAGTTTATTAAAAGAACATAAAGTGGCTTATGCCTTAGAAGAACATAGCGTTATTGGTGGCTTATTTAGCGCAATCAGTGAGGTGAAGGCTTCAACAGATATTTGTACACCAATTTATCCAATAGGTGTAAATGATGTCTTTGGTCAAAGCGGTAAGATGAAAGATGTGCTTGAGAAGTTTGGCTTAACTAGTAAGCATATCGTTGAAGTTGTTAAGAGTAAATAAGTAAGTGTGAGCAATCACGCTTTTCTTTTGTGCAACGAAACACTTTACGTTGCAAATCAAAATGGAACGAAATACTTTTTGTTGCATTGTGTTGTGCAACAAAAATAATCGTTTTATAAAATTAATGAGCTTTTCTATGTTAGAATTTTGCATGACGCATGAAAAAGAAATTATTGGGATTATTACTAGTTTTATTTATTGTTTGTGGATGCCAAAAGAAGGAAACGACAGAATTAACTAAGATAGTTGTTGGCATTGATAATTTTGAACCATATAGCTACATTGGCTCTGATGGACAATATACAGGTGTTGATGTTGAACTTGCTAGAGCCTGTTTTAATAGGCTAGGTTATGAGCCAGACTTTGTTTTTATTGAATGGGCCAACAAGGATACTTTATTAGAAAATGGCGACATCGATTGTATATGGAGCTGTTTTTCAATGAATGGCAGAGAAGATAAATATGATTGGGCTGGCCCTTATTTATATAGTAGACAAGTGATACTTGTTAGAAATAACAGTGAAATATTTAAATTAGCTGATTTAGCCAACAAAAGAATTGGTGTACAGGCAACAACTAAAGGTGAAGACTTGATGCTTCATAAAATAGAAAGCTCTATTCCTTCACTTAGAATAGTTAATTCTTTTTCTAGTACAGAAGATTTGTTTTCGGCAATTAGAAAGAATTATGTTGATGCAATTTGTGGACATGAAGCCTTATTAAATAAGCTAGCAAGTGAAGATGATTTTAGACTATTAGATGATAGTCCTTATTTATCTAAGCTTGGTGTTGCCTTCTTGAAGGATAAAGACAATGATTTTGTAAAATCAGTTAATGATACTTTAATGGAAATGATAGCTGATGGTAGTGTTACTGATATCGTTTTAAAATATGGCTTTGATAGCGATAAGGTGATTGTAAATGAATAAGAAAAGTTTTATTTATTTTTTAATAGTTTTTATTATTGGCGGTGTCATTATATTTGGATCTTTTACTTCAATTGATAAAAGTTCTCTAAAGACTTCGATTGATACAACTAGTTCTTTTGTTAAGGAAAGAGTCAATAACTACAACAATATCATTTCAAATGATAGAGTTAAGAGCCTTGTTCGATTATTGGACAAGAGCGAAATATTAGCTGAGCGTTTTGGTAAAAATGAATTTGATGAAAAAGATTTTTTAGATGAACAAAGATTAACTGGCTTTATAGTCTTAGATCATAATTTAAATCTTGTTTATCAAAGTGAAGATTATGCTTACTATATGTGGAGTGATTATCTAAATTTAAGCTATATAAAAGAAATTGTCGATTATAAGGAAAAAACCTATAGCGAAAGAGTGACGCTTGGAAATGACACTTATGATTTTGCGGTTATCAATTATGATGGTGGCTTACTTTTAACTTATGTTTTAAAAGATGAAAGCGCCTTGAATGATTTATCTTTATCAAATATTTTCTTGGGTTTCCCTTTTGAAAAAAATGGTATAGTCGTTATTAGTTATGACAAACAAGTTATCAGTACTAATTCACCTGATTTATATAACAAATCATTAGCTGATTTAAGTGAAACATATAATTTTTCTTTTAATGATAGTGGTGATGACATTATATGTTTAAGAACTAATGATGGTGTTTATTATGGTGCTAAAGATAACATTGGTGATTATGACTTGTATTTGTTTTTTAAAGAAAACCAAGTATTTCAAACACGTAATACAGTTATCGTAATTTACTTAGTTTTGATGTTATTTGTGTTACTTATTTCTAATTTATATGTTAATGAGAAAGAAAAACAAGCTTTATTACTTAATCAAAAACGTTTAAACACAATCAATGCGATTGCGACTGCCTATGTTTCGATTACGCTTGTCGATTTAAAGAAAAAGACAGTTGAGACCATAAAGAGTTCAGGCAATAGTGGCCATAGTCGCAAGATAGAAACATATGATAAAGAAAAAGATGATGAATATATAAGAAAAACTATTGCGGCTCCCTATCTTGAGCAAGCTATCGCTTTTTGTGATATGAATACGATAGCTGAAAGAATTAAGGGATTAAATTTCTTGTCAAATCTTGTTGAAACAGTTGATGGTGCATGGATATATACCATGGTTATTCCTCAATCATTTGATTCAAATGGTAATGTTGATGCAGTACTTGTGGTAAATAAAGATATTACAGCTGAAAAGACAAAAGAAATAGAGCAAGATAAGGCCTTAAGAATAGCGCTTATTAATGCAGAAAGCGCTAATAAGGCGAAGACTACTTTCTTAAATAGTATTTCTCATGATATTAGGACGCCTATGAACGCTATTATTGGTTTTACAGCTTTAGCTACAACCCATATTGATTCTAAAGAACTAGTTGAAGATTATCTAAAGAAGATTTCGATTTCTGGCCAACATTTACTTTCTTTGATTAATGATGTTTTAGATATGTCTAGAATCGAAAGTGGTGTTGTAAAGCTTGATGAAAAAGAAGTTCACTTACCTGATATCTTAAAGGATTTAAGAGCGATTATTTTAGGAAGTATTCATGTTAAACAACAAGAACTATATATCGATACGCAAGATATTGTTCATGAAGATATAATCGCTGATAAGTTAAGACTTAATCAAGTTCTATTAAATATCGCAAGTAATGCAACTAAGTTTACGCCAGTTGGCGGTACTATCTCAATAAGAGTATGTGAAAAGCCTTGTGCAAAAGAAGGCTATGCAACTTATGAGTTTAGAATTAAGGACAATGGTGCTGGTATGTCTAAAGAATATATCAAGCATATTTTTGATCCTTTCTCAAGAGAAAAATCTTCTACTAAAAGTGGCATACAGGGTACAGGACTTGGCATGGCAATTTGTAAAAATATCGTTGATATGATGTCAGGTACAATTGAGGTAAATAGTGAAGTTGGCAAGGGATCAGAATTTATCGTGACCCTTATTTGTAAGATTTCTGATAAAGTTATTACTTATAAGCCAATTGCAGAATTTAAAAAAGCTAGAGCCTTAGTGGTGGATGATGATGCTCAAACATGCATCAATGTTTCTAAGCTTTTAAAACAAATTGAAATGATTCCAGAGTGGACTACTTCTGGAAGTGAGGCTGTTTTAAAGGCCAAGGAAGCCCATGATGATAATGATGAGTTTAAGGTATATATCATTGACTGGTTAATGCCGGATATGAATGGTATTGAAACCGTTAGAAGAATTAGAAAGGTCATTGGCTATAAGACACCAATTATTATTTTAAGCGCTTATGATTGGGCTGATGTTGAAGATGAGGCTAGACAAGCTGGTGTTACTGCCTTTATTTCTAAGCCTATCTTTATGTCAGAGTTAAGAGAGGTCTTAACAAAACAAGTAAAAGAAGATGCGCCAATTAAGGCAAATAAGCGTCATGCTGGTAAAAAAGTATTACTTGTTGAAGACAATGATATGAATCGTGAAATTGCTTCATGTATTTTAAGCGATGCTGGCTTAATTGTTGAAGGCGTTTGTGATGGCATTGACGCTGTTGATAGGATGTCTAAGGCAAAAGATGATCAATATGATGTTATCTTTATGGATGTTCAAATGCCTCGACTTGATGGCTATAGTGCTACAAAACAAATTAGAACATTGCCAAATAATAAGATAGCTAATATTCCAATTATCGCAATGACGGCTAATGCGTTTAAAGAAGACAAATTAAGAGCTATTGATGCTGGTATGAATGACTATATTGCTAAGCCAATTGATATTGAAACAATCCTTGAGTGTTTAGATAAAATATTCGATTAAATAAGAAACAATTATAATCACTAATATATATAAGGTATTTGCCAAGCATGTATTAGTGATTTTATTTATGATTGGTTGATAACTTCTTCTTAAACAATTGATATAGAACATGTTTATTTCACCAAAGCTATTTAATGAAAGGTTTATTATGGTCGCAATAAGACACATTATTAAAAACAATATAGTGGCTTGCTTAAATGTTGTTTCTTCATCTAGTTTATTAAAGATGATGATTGCTGCCATAAGTATTATCGTGTAATGAAACAAATAGGAATGGATACATAATATAAGTCCATGAGCTATCATGTCCATTGGGTAGACTATTGCAGCAATTGCCCCAAGCAATGAATAGGTTTTAATAAACTTTAGATATGCTTTATTGTTTTTAAAGATAAATAAATAAAGAGGCATTGAGCATAATTGAAATGGTAGGTACCATATAGACCACATATTGTTTACTAATAGATATACTTGTTTAAAGATTTCTAAGAGAAATAAGAAAAATGATAAGTGATATATTGTGCTTTTATTTTTAATTTGTTTTCCTAGATAAAAGATAGGAACAATTAACAACAATAAGAAATAATATGTAATACTTGGTACTTTAAACATGTTTTTATTATAGAATTATTTCATGTTAAATGAATTTTCAAGAAGTGAATTATTATTAGGAAAAGAAGCTATTGATTTATTAGCTGAAAAACGAGTTGCAGTATTTGGCGTTGGTGGCGTTGGTGGATATGTTGTAGAGTCTTTGGCTCGTACAGGTATTGGTCATTTAGATTTAATTGATAATGATACAGTATCTCTTACAAATATAAATAGACAAATCATTGCGCTTCATTCAACTATTGGTAAAGATAAAGTCGAGGTGGCAAAAGATAGAGTGCTTGATATAAATCCGAATTGTGATGTAAAAGTTTATAAGACTTTTTATTTGCCTGAAACAGCGTCTTTGTTTAATTTTAAAGAATATGATTATGTGGTGGATGCTATTGATACAGTAGCTGGTAAGTTAATGTTGATAGAAGAGGCCAAAAGAAATAATGTGCCAATTATTTGTTCGTTGGGTGCAGGTAATCACTTAGATCCTTTATCTTTTAAAGTAAGCGACATCAATAAGACAAGTATGTGTCCACTCGCTAAGGTGATGCGAAGGGAATTAAAGAAAAGAAATATAAAAGATGTTAAGGTTGTTTATTCAACTGAGCAAGCTATTAAGCCTTATGAATATGAAGAGATTCAAAAAGATAGTAGTAAAAGAGCAACCCCAGGTAGTGTAGCTTTTATTCCTTCTGTTGTTGGTTTGATTATTGGCAGTGAAGTTATTAAGGATTTATTAAAATAAGTTATATAAACTTTACATTTATTTGATATTTATTTAAAAAATATCTTACAATTAAGTTACTTATTTATTAGGGATAAACATGAAAAAGAAGTTTTTATTAATTTTGTGTTGCCTATGCTTTTTATGCGGATGTGGCAACAAAGTTTCTACTGATACAAGTTCTCAACTAGAAAAGATAATAGTGGGAAGTGATAATTATCCACCTTTTGTTTATTTAGATGAAAGTGGTAATCCAACAGGTATTGATATTGATATCGCAACGGAGGCTTTTAGAAGAATGGGCTATGAGGCTGAATTTGTTACGATCGATTGGGTAAAGAAAACTGAACTTGTTGATAGTGGTGAAATAGATTGTATCTGGGGTTGTTTTTCTATTGCGGGAAGAGAAGATATTTATAATTGGTCTGATCCTTATATGGTTTCAACTCAAGGTGTGGCAGTAAATAAGACTAGTGATATTTATTCATTAGCTGATTTAAAGGATAAGGTTGTTGCGGTACAAACTACTTCAAAGCCTGAGGAGATTCTTTTGAATAAATTGGATTCAAGAATTCCTGAACTTAAGAATATTATTTCTACTGATTCTAGGTCTGTACAATATGCAGCTTTAGATTGTGGCTATGTTGATGCGATTGCTTCCCATATTAGTGCTATTGAACAATATAAAAAGGACTATGGTTCTGATTTTAGAATACTTGATGAAACATTGTTTACTACTGGCATTGGTGTTGCGTTTAGTAAGAATGATACTCGTGGTTTAAATGAAAAAATAAGTGAAGTATTTAAGCAAATGAGAGAAGATGGTACTATGGCTTCTATTGTTGGTAAGTATTTGGATAATCCCGAAAGTTATTTGGAGGTAGAGTCTCTTGGAAACTAGAAACAAAAACTTTGATAAGCATTTTTGGATTATTGTGACTGTTGTTGGAATATTGTTGTCTGGTATCACATGTCTTTGGTCTACAAGTTATGATAGAAATAATGCTGAAGCAAAGCTAATAACAACTATTAATTTCATTAAGGAAAGATATTCAAGTACTACACAATATAACGATATAGCAGCTGCTAGAAGTCTTATTAGATCTTCTGTTTCAGTACATGAGCTAGAAGATGAAACAGATTTTTCAAGTAGTGAGGTATTAAAAGGATATTGTGATACTTTATGGCTAACAGGCATTTCTATTTTGGACAATGATGGTAATCTACTTGTTGAATATAGTGAAGATGGAACTGGTTTTAATGAGTTCAAGTCTAATTTGGAATTTTCGGCAATTTCTGATACAAGCACCTATTTAGATAAGACGTATATTAATAGAATTACTCTAAGTGATGGCTCTTATGTTGATTTAGCGGCTCATGGTATAAGCGATGGTAGTGGTGTTGTCCTTGCTTATAGACATACCAAAGCAGAGTATGCAAATAAGTCTGTTTTGTCTGTTCAAAGTATTTTGAATGGTTTTGATGTTGAGTCTAATGGAACTATTTTGATCGTTAGCGATAACAAGGTTATTGCCGCAAATGATAGTTCACTTGTTGGCTTAGATATTTCTGAAAGTAACTTTATTGCAGGTGTCAGATATAATAATCAAGCTAATACACTGGTTAGAACTGCTAGTTTAACTGATAATAGCGAAGTGTTTGGCATCTATAGCCATGGTAGAGATAACTATGTTTATGCTTATTTGTCTAAGGCTGCAGTTTATACAACTGCTAGTAGAAATGCTGTTGCGATTTTATTTCTTTATATTATCTTTGTGGTTTTTGTGGAGTTATTAAGGTATCGCTCAAATAGAAATTATTTGGAAAAACAAGCTCTTATTGAGGCTGAATATAAAAAGGAATTAGAGGAAAAGAATAAGGAATTAGAACTTTCGATTGAACACGAGGCTATTGCCAATAGGTCTAAAAGAGAGTTCTTGTTTAATATGTCTCATGATATAAGAACACCAATGAATGCGATAATTGGTTTTACTTCTTTGGCGGCTACTCATGTTGATAATAAGGAACAGGTTTTGGATTATCTAAAGAAGATTTCTATTTCTTCGCAACACTTATTAAGTTTAATTAATGATGTTTTAGATATGAGTAGAATTGAAAGCGGTAAGGTTAAGATTGAAGAAAAAGTTGTCCATTTACCTGATTTAATTCATGATTTAAGGTCTATTATTCAATCTAATGTTTCAGCTAAGAGATTGTCTTTATTAATCGATACAATGGATGTTTATAACGAAGATATCATTACTGATCCTTTACGTTTAAATCAAGTTTTATTAAATATTTTGTCTAATGCGATTAAGTTTACGCCAAGTGGTGGTACTATTTCGATTCAAATTATTCAAAAGAATACTGGTATAAAGGATAAAGCTGATTATGAATTTAGAATCAAGGATACTGGTATCGGTATGTCTAAGGACTTTAAGGAACATATCTTTGAAGAGTTCGCCAGAGAAGAGACTTCTACTGTTTCTAGGATTCAGGGTACAGGACTTGGCATGGCGATTGCGAAACGTATTGTGGATTTAATGGGCGGCACTATTGAAGTAAATAGTGAGCAAGGTGTTGGCTCTGAGTTTATCGTTAAAGTTAGATTTAAGGTTGCCAATAATAAGATTGAGTATAAGACCATCGAACAATTAGAGGGTATTAGAGCACTTGTTGCCGATGATGATACAGATTGTTGTTTAAATGTTTGCAAGATGCTTAGAACTATTGGCCTAAGACCTGATTGGACAATTTCTGGTAAAGAGGCAGTAATTCGTGCCAAAGACGCTATCGATCAAAATGATGCTTTTAATGTTTATATCATTGACTGGATGATTCCAGATATGAATGGTATAGAGGTTGTAAGAAATATTCGTAAGTTTATTGGTGAAGACACTCCAATTATCATTCTTACGGCCTATGATTATACCGATATTGAACAAGAGGCAAAGGAAGCTGGTGTTACAGCTTTCTGTTCTAAGCCATTATTTATGTCGGAGCTTAGAGAGGTACTTGAAAAGCCTTTTGTCTTAAGAGAAGATGTATTGGAAGTTGAACATAACAACTTTAGTGGTAAGAGGGTATTGCTTGCTGAAGATAATGAATTAAATAAGGAAATTGCTTATGAGATTCTAAAGGAATTAGGCTTGAGCGTTGATGCGGTAGAAGACGGAAAACAAGCTGTTGATGCGATTGAGATTCATGATGCAGGTTATTATGATTTAGTATTAATGGATGTGCAAATGCCTAACATGGATGGTTATGAAGCTACTAAGGCTATTAGAACTCTTGATGATAAAGATAAGGCTAATGTGGTGATATATGCAATGACGGCTAATGCGTTTGAGGAAGATAAAAATAACGCTCTTGCTGCTGGTATGAATGGCCATATCGCAAAGCCGTTTGATATAAGACAACTGAGCACGATTTTAGCGAATATATTAAAATAAGCGTTTAAATACGCTTATTTTAATGTTGCGAAGTATATAAATAGAAGAATTATTAATAATAAAACTATTAATAATAATTTGTTAATGGATTTCTTTTTGTTTTGTTTATATAAAGACAATGGATCATTATTGTTAGCAATTCTTTTAGTAAAGTTATTAATCCAGCTTTCGTCTGATTTTTTACATAAACTGTCTTCATCTACATCAACATCATGAACTATTTTGTTTCTTAGCCAACGATAGTGTTTTAATTGTTTTAAATCTTGGTTCCATGTAGATACATATTTAGATCCATCTTTGTGTCTTGCCATTTCTTCAATATAGATACTTAAACCATGTTTAGTGTTGTATTTTTCATTACATATCTTTTCTAATTTTTTATAGGAATTTATAAATTGCATATTTAAATTTTATAACATTTACTAGTTTTCCCCAGCTTTCCACAACATTTATGTGGAAAGTGATAAAAATATGGGAAAAACTTGGGAATAATATGATTGTTTATTCTTATAAAATTAATGTACATATGAAAATAAACGATCAAATATTAAAAGATAAAGAAGCTCAATATGATATGTGTGCTAAAAGAATATTAGCTCAAAAAGATATACTGGCTCACATTCTTGTTAATTGTATAAAAGAGTTCAAGGATTTAAATCCTAGAGAAGTTGTAAAGTTAATAGAAGGTGAACCTATGATTGAGGTACCTATTGATGCGGGTTTTACTAATTCTAGTATTCATGGATTTAATAATGAAGATAGCCAAATATATGAAGGGTTAGTTAGATATGATGTCATCTTCTATGTTAGAGTTAAAAATAGTTTATCTAAGATTATTGTGAATATAGAAGCCCAAAAAAGTGAGCCAAGTAGATATAAGATTTTAAATAGAGCGATATTCTATGTCTGTAGACTTATATCATCACAAAAAGAAAGAGATTTTATTGGTTCTAATTATGATGATATTAAACAGGTTTATAGTATTTGGATATGTATGAATATGAATCAAAATAGTCTTAATCATATCCATCTTATAGATGACACGTTATTAGGTGATTATAGTTGGAAAGGTAATATTGATTTATTTAATATTATGTTGATTGGTTTAGCAAATGATGTACAGGAATATAGCATTAATAATGATGTTCACAGATTATTAGGTACACTGTTTTCATCAAAATTGAACGCAAATGAGAAAATAAGTATAATTGAATCAGAATATGATATTTCGT
>CAVEWG010000030.1:0-17439 GCA_963619285.1 Oscillospiraceae bacterium
CATCATATTCTTTTGAAGCACTATCAGTAACTACCTTTAATGAAGCTTTGTTGATACTGTATTCTACATCAACTTTATCACTATAGTTGCCTTTACCAATTACAGTAACGGTAACCTTACCAGCGTTAGTTGTATCTTCAGAATAAGTTAATTCGTAATCTTTACCTTCAACTAATACCTTGTCGCCATCTTTAATAACTGGTGATTGTTTTTGAGATTCACCATTGTATGTTACATCACTTGGATTTTCTACAGTGAATGTTTCACCTTTGATTGACTTAGCTGTAACTTCTAATGTACCTAAGTTTTCTTCTGAAACAGTATAGTTAGAAGCTTTAGCACTTTCCCATACTAATTCATAAGTGTTAGTAGATGATCCAACTTCAGTTTGAGAACCTGTTGTCTTAACTGTTGCTGTTTCATTGTTTACTAAACCAGTAACTGTACCTTGAGCAGTTAATGCTTTGCCATCATATTCTTTTGAAGCACTATCAGTAACTACCTTTAATGAAGCTTTGTTGATTACAACTAGAGCAGATGATTCTAATGTATAAGTCTTTTTGCCTACTGTAACGCTTTTCCTTACATAAACAGTATATGTGCCAGCATCTTTGAATGTTGGCTTAACAGTTGACCATTCAGAATTTTCTGTTTTATATTCTGTGCTATTAACAGTAATTAAGCTTCTTGCTTCTTCACCATATTTAGCATCCCAATTCTTTCCTGATTTAAAGCCAATTTCATCAGTAATTGTATGCTCTTGGCCATCATATGTTCCTGTATAACCAGTTGCAGTTACAGTTGCCCATAAAGCATCTAAGCAATAAGTATCTTTTGAATTGTAGTTAATAGTAACTTCAGATCCAACTTCTCTTATAGTTGCTTTTTGTATACCACGTTCTTTATCAAACCAACCAATGAAGGCATATCCTTCAGCAGCAGGAATTTTATCGGTCACATTGAATGAATCGCCAGAAGCGAATTTATTAGTATAGAAATATTTATTTGCATTGCTAGATTTATATGTACCTTCTGGTTGACCATTTGACCAAGTAGCATTATCTAATACAAGATAGTAGCCAGCTTCACTTGCTTTTTTATTTTCTTCAAATTTCCAAGTGCCTTTAATAGTTGTGTTTTCAGTTAATTCAAAACTACCAGTTCTATCCCAAGTAAATGTCCAAGTACCCCTTGTACCATCACTTAAGTTCTTTTCATCTGTTGTTAATGTATCAGCAACAGTAACTGTAGCACCTTCATAGTATTCTTGAATTGAAGGAATTTCACCATTATATGTAGCAGGTGCATCACCTTCTACAACGTAAGCTACTGTGTATTTATTGCTTTCTACAAAAGTCCATGTACCAATGAAAGTAATACCATCAGCAGTCATTTCTTTTGAATTAGCATCCCAATCATTGAAAGTCCAAGTGCCATCAGCTACTTTAACTTCTTTAGTCGATAAATCTTTAGCATTTACTATTGTTGTGTCGTAATAAGAACCGGTATCTGAAGGAAGATATGGGTAAACAGCGCTGTCTAAATTTCTGCCTTCAGTTCCAGATACAAACACATATTCAACTCTATTTTTTGCAGCGATATAGCAATCAGCAGTTGCAGTCTTAGTTATTACAGAAGTAGTTACTGTTGAATCGCCAGAATTTATGCCTGTCTTGCATTCATAAGAAGTATTTGCTACTACTTCTAATGAAACTTTTTTGTTATAGCAATCAATATCGGTTACTGTATATTCAACAGTTCCTACATAAGAACCATTCGATTCAACTAAATTACTGATTGATACTTCTTTTCCATTTATCTTAACATAATTAACATTAACACCCGTAATTGTATCTTTACCTGATTCAGTCTTATTAGGAGTAATTGTAACTGTGAAAGTTAAAGTATCACCAGGCACAACATTATTAGTTTTATTTGAAACAGCACTAACATTTAAGCTTGGTTGTTGACCGATAACTTCAAAACTAGCCGTTTTATTACTTTTACTTTCACTATAACCAAATACGCCAATATAGCCTTCAGCTTTAGCTTTAGCAATTAATGCTGTTTGTTTTTTAAACCAACCACCAATGTTTCCAAAATTTGCGCTATCTAATGAATAGTAATCACCATTACCCGCAGCATACAAACCTGTAATCATATAATTGTCTTCAGCTTTTACGAAGAAAGCAATATATCCAGTAGTTTTGCTAGTAGCATAATCACTAATATTAACAGTACCATTTACTAAAGTTAATGTTGGATTAGAAACTTCGTTGTTTCCTTGCCATGCACAATACGCAACTGTTGCGTGTTCAATAGTTGGAGTAAATGTGCCTGAATATGTTTCCACATGATCAGCAGTTTCAATATTTTCTTCACCATTGCCATACTTTTCAGCTAATTGAGCCTTTTGCTCATCTGAGAAGTTAGCCATTAATTCATCTAGATTAGCATATTCATCATATAAAGCGTCTAATGTGTCAGCATCAATACTCATAATATATGCGAATAATTCATCTGTACTTAAAGAATTTAAATCAAATGCTTGCTCATTTGATTCTTCTTCTACAGTTTCAACTTGATAAATTTCTTCTTGTTGAGATTCTTCTTCTTGTTGAGGTTCTTCTTCTACAGTTGTTTCTTCTTGTTGGATTTCTACTGTAGTTTCTTCTATAGATTGTTCAGTTTCTGTTGTTGACTCTTCTTTAGATTCTTCAGTTTCAACTTCAACAGTTGATTCTTCAGAAACTTCAATTGTTTCTTCTGTTGGATTTGAATCTAATTCATCTAAGTCTTTTGTTTCAGTTGTTACAGGAGTTTCTGCTATTGCAGTAGTATCATCATCAGCAGTTACTGTATATACATTGATACATGTAAGTGCAAGTAATGCTGATAAGAAACTATTAATAATCTTTTGTATACCCTTATTTAACATTTTAATTATCCCCTTTCCTTTTCTAGTAAGTCTTTACCGCTAATTGAGATTGATTCGTCATTTATATTCCAAACTAAATTAGTATTCTCATTTATAACGATAGTCATAACATCTTTTTGTTTTCTTGGTTCAAGATTACATATATCTTCTTTTTCTAAGATGATAGCCAATCCCGTATTAACTGATATTTCATTTTGATCTACAACAATCTTTTCATTTCTAGGATTGTTATAGGCAAGTTTAACAGTTAAAGAACCATCTTCATTTAAATGAGTACTAGCTACTTCAAGTGATAAATCTCTTTCCTTATTTAACACGTAGTAGCAACATCCTCCTAGTACCATAATTCCTGTACCTAGTAGAATTACGTTGTTTGAATAACTCTTCTTTTTTCCAGCTTCCGGTGTAGCGTTATCTGTTATTGTCTCTGTATCACTTCCATCAGCCATTAAGCTAATTGGATAGATAAGACAAGCAAGCGCTACTAGAAGTATCAACATCAATCTGCGCATAAAAACCTCCTACAACAAAAACCATTATAGGTAGCTCTGGTTATTTGACGGTTATTGCGATAACTTTTTTGAAAAAAGTTTAAAAAAGATACCCATAAGGTACCTTCTTTAACATATTTAAATTTATTAATTATTAATTAATTGCTTGTGCTACTAGACTTTTTAACCACAACATCATGTGCGCCACCTTCAACAATTGAAGTAGATGATACAAGTGTTAAACGAGCCTTGTCTCTAAATTCTTGTAAACTATTAGCACCACAGTTAGACATTGTAGACTTAATCTTAGCAGTAGTAACTTTTACATTGTCTCTTAAATAGCCAGCATATGGAACATAAGAATCAACACCTTCTTCAAAAGACATGCCAGACTTTTGGCCCACATCATATCTTTGCCAGTTACGTGCTCTATTAGAGCCTTCACCCCAATATTCTTTATAATAAGAACCATTTAAGATAATCTTGTTTGTAGGTGATTCTTCAAATCTTGAAAAATATCTACCCAACATTACAAAATCAGCACCCATCGCTAAAGCTAGAGAAATATGATGATCATAAACGATGCCACCATCTGAACAAATAGGAACATAAATACCTGTCTTCTCATAGTATTCATCACGAGCCCTTGCTACTTCGATTACAGCGGTTGCTTGTCCTCTACCGATACCCTTTGTTTCTCTTGTGATACAAATAGAACCACCACCAATACCGATCTTAATAAAATCAGCCCCAGCATCAGCTAAAAATCTAAAGCCATCTTCATCAACAATATTTCCAGCACCAACTTTTACTCTTCCCTCATATTCTTTATGAATCCAAGCGATAGTATCCTTTTGATACTCAGTAAAGCCTTCTGATGAATCGATACATAAAACATCTACACCAGCTTTTACAAGAGCTGGAACTCTTTGTTCATAGTCTCTAGTATTAATGCCGGCACCAACTATAAATCTTTTATGTTCATCTAATAATTCATTAGGATATTCTTTATGTGCTTCATAATCTTTTCTAAATACTAGATAAACAAGTCTTTTTTCATCATCAATAATAGGCAAAGTATTTAACTTGTTTTCCCAAATCAAATCATTACAAGCACTTAAATCTAAAGACACATGACCACATACTAATTTATCAATAGGAGTCATGTACTTAGAAACCGGGTCGTTTAAATCAACTCTACCAAGTCTGTAGTCTCTTGAAGTAATTAAACCCATTAATAAACCATGGTTTTTGCCATCATCAGTAACCGCAACCGTAGAATGCCCTGTTTTTTCAATAACATCTAATAATTCTTTAATAGAGCTATCGGGTTTAACATTAGCGTCACTAATAACAAAACCAGCCTTATGAGTTTTAACTTTTCTAACCATTTCAGCCTGTTGTTCAATTGATTGTGAGCCATAGATAAAACTAATACCACCTTCTTTGGCTAAAGCGATTGCCATTGTATCATTTGACACCGATTGCATAATAGCTGAAACCATAGGCAACTTTAATTCAATCTCGCTTTTTTCACCTTTTTTAAACCTAACTAAAGGAGTAGTTAGATCAACATTAGCTGGAGTATTTTCTCTTGTAGATAAGCCTGGTACAAGTAAATACTCATTGAAAGTTCTTGATTCTTCTTTAAAAAATTTTGCCATAGATACTCCTTTTATATTTATACTAATATAACACAAATAAAGCCCATCAAATATGATAAAATTGAAAAAGTTAGGAGCTTATTATGAAATTAAAAGATTCTTATTTTTTTACATTAAGAGAAGACGCTAGAGATGAAGACTCAGCTAGTGGTAACCTACTTGTTAAAGCTGGCTACATTAAAAAAACTAGTGCTGGTATATATATGATGCTTCCTCTAGGCTTAAGAGTTGAAGAAAAAATTGAAAAAATTATTAGAAAACACATGAATAATGCAGGCAGCCAAGAAGTTAAAATGCCCGCACTTATCGCAAGTGAATACTATGAAAACTCAGGAAGACTAAAAGGCTTTGGTCCTTCTATCTTCAAACTAAAAGATAGAACCGGCAAGGATTTGGTGCTTGGCCCAACCCATGAAGAATTATTTGCCTATGCCTCTAAGTCAATGATTAGATCATATAAAGATATGCCATTTAATCTATATCAAATTCAAACTAAATTTAGAGATGAACCAAGAGCTAGATTTGGCCTAATTAGAGTAAAAGAATTCGTCATGAAAGATGCTTATTCATTTGACACAGATGAACAAGGCTTAGATGTTTCATACAAAAAAATGTTTGATGCCTATAAAGCAATCTTTGATGAAGTAGGACTAAACTATCGAATCGTTAAAGCTGATACAGGTATTATGGGAGGACTTCTTTCTGAAGAATTTCAAGCCATCACTCCAGTTGGTGAAGACAGTGTAATCTATTGTGATTGTGGCTACTCTAGCAATGAAGAAGTTGCTGAACTTGTTTCAAGCCCAAGTAATGAACCTGAAAAAGAATTAACTGAAGTAGAAACGCCTCACGCAAAAACAATCGAAGAAGTATGTGACTTCTTAAAGTTAGATCCAAAAAAATCTGTAAAAGCATTACTAATGAATATCAATGATGAACTTGTTGTTTTATTCATTAGAGGTGATAGAGAACTAAACGAAAATAAAGTATGCAAATTATTAAATTGTGCTGAAGTTAATTTCGCAGATGATTCTCTAATCGCTACAAGTAACGCTGTGCCTGGCTTTACTGGCCCAATTGGTCTAAATGCTAAGATTGTTGTTGATAAAGAAGTAATGAATATGAAAAACTTCTGTTGTGGAGCCAATAAAGAAAGTTATCACTATATCAACGCTAATCCAAAAGATTTCAAAGCTGATATTATAGGAGATATCTCAAATGTTAAAGAAGGTGATATTTGTCCAATATGTGGCAAGCCTCTTAAGATGACAAAAGGTATTGAAGTTGGTAATACTTTCAAACTTGGCACTAAGTATTCAAAAGCTTTAGATTTAAGTTACTTAAATAAAGAAAATA
The DNA here is from genome assembly GCA_963619285.1 of Oscillospiraceae bacterium. Lineage (GTDB taxonomy): Bacteria > Bacillota_I > Bacilli_A > Erysipelotrichales > Erysipelotrichaceae > Colivicinus. Next base: position 6,450 of record CAVEWG010000030.1, read on the forward strand.
AATTAGAAGATGTTTGGATGGGCTCATATGGTATCGGTGTGGGTAGAACAATGGCTGCTGTTGTTGAACAAAACAACGATGCAAAAGGCATTGTATGGCCACTTAATATCGCTCCATATCACGCAATCATTCTTATAATGGTTACAAAGGATGAAACACAATGTAACATCGCAAATGATTTATATGATAAGTTAAATAAGTTAGGCGTTGAAACTATCTTAGATGATAGAAATGAAAGACCAGGTGTCAAATTCAATGATGCTGAACTAATTGGTATTCCATATAGAATTACCGTTGGTAAGAAAGCAAGCGAAGGAATCGTTGAACTAAAAAAACGTGATGAAGACGAAGTTAAGGAAATGACAATTGATGAAGTAATCAATTTCCTTAATGAAGTTGTTAATAAATAAAACTTATAATTAAAGATATCGGCATCAATTAAGATGCCGATCTTTTTATTTACTATGTTTTTTATTTTGATAGAAGAAACCACAAGCCACTGCAACAAGAGCTAAGCCTATTACTATATAAGTAGTAATATTGTTAGAAGTAGAATTATCATGTGTTTCATAATCTGGAATAGTGTTATATTTAGAAGCATCTAAACTTACTTTTAAAGGTTCAATTTCTTTAACATCATCATATGCTTCACCGGTTTCAGGGTTTCTGCCATTTTTCATAGTGTTACTATTTTGGCACATGTACAAAATCACATCATTAAGTAGTGCTCCAGCATCATCAAAGGCCTGTTGTTGAGCTAAGTTGCAATAACTAGTGATATATTCCTTAGCGTCACTATCACTCATTTTGGAAGCTGTCTTTAATACTTGACTTAAAGTACTTGTCATATTTAGCTCAGCTTGATGCCAATATTCCCTAACAGGTAGGCCATATACTTTATAATTGCTTGAATCAACACCTAGAGTATTTAATTCTTTAAAACGATAATAGGGATAAGTATTTGTATCAAAGATCCCCACTTGATCGCTTCCTTGATTTAAACTATATGGTAAAGAAATACTAGTTGCACCATTTGAAATAGGCACAAAAACACCATATACTGCAGGTCCAGTACTTTCCCAAGTTAGACAAGAATAATCAGCTGGTAAATCGTTATAGATTTGTACTACATGGACAGAAAGTGCAGTATCAGTACCAATAACTCGCATATCTGTTCTTCCTGTTTCATCAGGTGAATATTCTGTTCCTTCAAATCTATTTCTTAATAATTCAAAAGCATCAATTAAAGATACTTTTTCATCAGCCTTAAACATCAATGGATAAATATCATCTTTATTGTAAGAAGAATAACTTGAAGGAGATAACAATTGATGGCCAATCCAAGTACGCATATGTGAATAGTTAGTCACCACTTCTTCTCCTGAATATGTGCTTAAGATATTTAAGCGTCCATTTTCATCATAAACCGCAAAACCATTATCCTTAGCTAAACTTTCAAGATTGTCAGATAAAATATATTCCTCATAATCCTCAGCATATTCAAGTGAAAACTCATTACCAAAGGCTGCAACCATATCGCTAGGAAGTTTTACAGCAGCATATTGGTGTCCATTATACATTTCAACATACCACGCTTCACTTTGATCAGCTATAAGCGCAATATTTACTTCGCTGCTTCCGTATTCATCAATCAAAGAAAGCAATACTTCAACAGCTTCTCTAGCTGTTTTACTTTGACAAGTTACCAAATCTACAGCAGTAAATTCGGTTAAGCCATGTTCGATAAGTGGATCAGCTTTTAAAGCTGCTTCATTTGAAAAGGCCGTTACAGACATAATCATCGCAACACCATATTCATTAGTACATACTGTTGCGTCATGTCCTTGTTTATTCTGCTCAATTGCAGAATCATACATGGGTGTAGAAGTATAACGGTATGTTGTAGAAGGTAATTGAGCAAGTACTGTCGCTTCATTATCAACCGGCATAGTTCTACCAGGCTTATTTTCAACTCTTTCCGTAATTGTTACATAATTGCCCCAAACAGCTTGATAGTCATTCGATTTGCCAATAATAGTTGTTCCATCATCACTAGCATCACTTCCCACATATACTGCAGTACAAGCATATGTGTTTAAGACACTAGTGCAAATTAGCACAATACTTATAGCGATTGAACTTAATATCTTTCTAATTCTTTTCATAAATCTTCTCCCATTTCAAAAATATTATACATTGCCAGTAAGTGTATCAAAAAGAAAAGACGATCCGCATTTTAGCAAACCGCCTTATAAACTATTGAACCAATACCTTTTCTGATAATTCGATATTCATCAAAGAAAGTAAAGTGTTTAAACAATCATAATCATCAATAGCGTAGATAAAATCTAAGCCACAATAATTATAAGTTTCAGAAATAAGTTCCGCATTATCAAAGCCAAGTTTTTCAAGATTTGCGCTAGAAAGAACTTTATTAAAAGTAGTCTTATCATTCTTATATTGGCTTATCGAATTACGCAATACTCTTGTAAAAGAAGAAAAGTCATCTTGATAATTAGTTAAGACATCACTTGATACAAATAAGCCAAAAGTTGGAATATCTGAATAACTATATTCTCTTTGATATACATCGGATATTTCTTCAATCTTATATACATCTTTGTCTTTATAGCTTGAGTAATTATTGTAGTCAATCTCTGTTAACATAATGCCTTCAATCACATTGTTTTCAAAGTCAGAATGCATAGAATCTAAACTATCATAATAAACAAAATTATAATTAGACAAATCATCACTTAAGGCATTAAGGACCCCTTCAATCACTTGTCCCTTGCCATATACACCAACTTCGCCTTTTACAAATGCTTCATCACTTGAACAAATATAATAATCGGAATTAACCAGAACCGAAAACAATTTATAGTTATCGTTTTCTAGAGACTTAGTAATCCCAACATTAATAGGTGCGATGATAATATCAACATCCTTATTGTCAAATGAAGCTTCAATCGTACTTAAATCACTTGTGACCGTAATTGGATAATCTTCATTAGAAAAACAAAGCAAAGCTAAAGAAGGCGTTTGATTAATCGATAAGATTGAGAACTTATTAGTACTAGAAGTAGCTACTTCACTTGGTCTACAAGCACATAGACTTACTAATAGTACTAATAAAATAGTAATCTTTTTTAACATGTAAACTTACTAACTTCGTCCTTAAATAACTTAATGGCGTCATCAAGTTTCATAGAAGTATTGCCTTGTTGGCCATATCTTCTAATGTTTACAGAATCTTCGTTCATTTCACCATCACCAACAACGATTTGTACAGGAATCTTCTTAAGTTGAGCTTCTCTAATACGATAGCCTAATTTTTCATTACGATCATCTACTTCAACTCTAAAGCCTGCCTTAACAAATTCTTCTTTAACTTTGTATGCATAATCGCTATGAATTTCACTATTTACTGGAACAATAACTACTTGTTCAGGTGCAAGCCATAATGGGAAAGCGCCCTTTGTTTCTTCAATAATGAAAGCAGTAAATCTATCGAATGTACCAAATATAGCTCTATGAATTACCACAGGAACTTGTTTTTCGCCATTTGAATCAACATAGTTTAGTTCAAATCTTCTAGGAAGTAAGAAGTCTAATTGACAAGTTGATAAAGTAACTTCAGGACCTACAGCTGGTTTTACTTCTACATCTAGTTTAGGGCCATAGAATGCAGCTTCACCTTTTGCCTCAAAATAATCAACGCCAAGTTCATTTAAAACTTCTCTTAATTTATTTTCTGCGTTATCCCACATTTCATCATCATCGAAGTATTTTTCTTTATCTTCTTTATCTCTTAAAGATAATCTGAATTCGTAGTCTTTGATGCCAAAGTCTTTATATACATCTAGAATAAGTGCAACAACCTTTTTGAATTCTTCACCGATTTGATCGGGTCTTACAAATAAGTGGGCATCGTTTTGGCACATGCATCTAACTCTTTCAAGACCTTTAACAGCACCTGATGCTTCATATCTAAAGTCAGTTGCGAATTCACCAATTCTTACTGGTAAGTCTCTATATGAATGTAACTTATTTTTATAAACTAACATATGATGAGGACAGTTCATTGGACGTAAGACAAATTCTTCATCATCTACTTTCATTAAAGGGAACATGTTCTTTTGGTAATGATCCCAATGTCCTGAAGTCACATATAATTGCTTAGTACCAACACAAGGTGTATAGACATGTTGATAGCCTAGTGCTTGTTCCTTTCTATAGATATAGTTTTCAAGTTGTTTTCTAACAATTGAGCCATTTGGTAACCATAAAGGCATGCCAGCACCAACAAGAGGAGAAGTCATAAAGATTTCAAGGTCCTTGCCAATCTTACGATGGTCTCTTTCTTTAGCTTCTTCTAGTTCTTTTAAATAAGCATCAAGATCTTCTTTGTTGTCAAAACATACGCCATAGATTCTTTGAAGCATCTTATTTTTAGCGTCATTTTTCCAATAAGCGCCAGAATGCTTGATTAGTTTAAAGTTTTTAAGTTCTTTAACTGATTCAACATGTGGGCCTCGACAAAGATCGGTAAAATCACCTTGGCTATAACAAGATATAACAGTATCACTAGGATCCATTCTACTTATTAAATCAATCTTATATGGATCATTTTTAAACATTTCTAAGGCTTCTTCCTTAGAGATTTCATGTCTTACAATACGCTTACCATCTTTAGCGATTTTCTTCATTTCTTTTTCGATCTTCTCTAGGTCTTCTGTTTTAATAACGTCATCGCCTAAATCGATATCATAATAGAATCCTTCTTCAATAACTGGTCCTACCCAAAACTTTGCGTTTGGATATAAATGAGACACAGCTTGAGCAAGTAAGTGAGCACATGAATGGTTTAATGTGTTAAGTCTTGCATCTTCTTTAATGTTAATCATAAATTTCCTCCTAAAAATAAAAAAGGTGATACAAGGGCGTTATTACGCGGTACCACCTTATCTTATTACTTAATCTCTTAACGCGAGCACACGTCCATTATTAGTGGAACTCATAAGTAGTAACTATATCATCTAGCAATTGTTTACACCTACCACAATCTCTCTTAAACATCAACGATATAATCGTGTCTTAATCTTTGTACGCATAAATTATAAGACTTGATTGAATAGTTTTCAATATTGTATGATTAAAAAGATGAGTAAAACATTAGTAGAACAAACAGCAGATCAAATACTGGAAATGATACAAGATACTTACCCTACTGGTTCTAAGCTTCCAACAGAAAGAGAACTATGTGAAGTTACAGGTGCTGGTAGAAACTCTGTTAGAGAAGCTTTGAAGATATTAGCTTCAAGAAACATTGTAGAAATAAGACAAGGTTCAGGTACTTTTGTATCAGCTAAAAAAGGTGTATCCGATGATCCACTAGGTTTTTCTATGATTACTGATAGAGTAAAACTTACTAAAGATTTATTACAAGTAAGAGTAATGATAGAACCTCAAATCGCTGAACTAGCTGCTCAAAATGCAAGTGAACAAGATATCAATAATCTTGAACAAGTACTTCTTGAGATGGAATCATTAATGAAGAATCATAAAGAATATGCTGAGCTTGATGATAAGTTTCATATTTCAATCGCTAAATGCACTCATAATGTAGTAATGGAAAATTTAATACCGGTTATTTCAAGTGGCGTTACAGTTTTCGCAAAAGAGGTAGAAGAAACTGAATATGAGAAAACACTTGTTAGTCATCGCTTAATATTTGAGTATATAAAGAATCATAAGGCTCTAGAGGCTAGAAACCAAATGGAGTATCACCTTCTATATAATATGAATCGTTATAATCACTAGACAACCAATTTGGTTGTTTTTTGTTGTATCCAAAAATATATTGTGCTACTATTAAATTGTAAATTGGTAGGATGAATATAGATGTATCTTAACCAATAAGTCGTTTTTTAAAAGAAAAGGAGAAAGATTTATGGGACGATTTGACGTACTTGTAATTGGTGGTGGCGTTGTAGGAAGCGCAATTGCTAGAGAGCTTACAAGATACAAACTAAATGTTGGCGTCTTGGAAAAGAACTTGGACGTTTGTTATGAAACAAGTGGAAGAAACTCAGGCGTAGTTCATGGAGGCTTTGCCTATGATACAGGAACTTTAAAAGCTAAGCTATGTGTACAAGGCAATAAAATGATGGATGAATTATCTAAAGACTTAGGCTTTGAGTTTAAAAGATGTGGCAAGGTTCTTGTTGGCAAAACCGACGAGGATTTAGAGAACTTAAAGAAGACAATTGTTCAAGGTGAAAAAAACGGTGCTTCAAATCTATTCTTAATTGATAAAGAGGAACTTCATAAGATTTGTCCTACAGCAGTTGGTGAATTCGCAATGTTTTCTAAAAACTCAGGTATCTTAGATCCATTTAATTACACTATCGCTTTAGCTGAAAATGCTTGTAACAATGGTGCTAAGTATTTCTTCGACAATGAAGTAGTAGATATTAAATTTGAAAAGCAAGAAAAAGAATATACTGTAACTACTACAAAAGATACATATAAGACTTCTTGGGTAATTAATGCGGCAGGACTGGGATGTGGGAAAGTATCTGACATGCTTGGCATTAAGGGTTATAAGATTATCGGTTCTAAGGGTGATTATATTATCCTAGATAGAAGACTAGGTACCCTTCTTCCTATGCCAATCTATCCTGTTCCAAGTAATACTTATATGGGTATCCATGTTACAAATACTACTGATGGAAATGTTATCATTGGTCCAAATGCTGAAGTTACAAATAATTTTGAATACTATGGTGTTCCTCAAGAAAACATGGATTATTTAGCTAAGAGCGCTAGTGATATTTGGCCATATATTAAAAAAGCTGACTATATTAGAAACTATTCAGGCATTCTTCCTAAGTGGGTAGATGATAATGGTGTAATTCAAGACTTTAAGATTGAAATTAAAGATGAAATCGCACCACAAGCTGTCAACCTTGTAGGTATTGAATCTCCAGGTCTTACAGCTGCCGTCCCTATCGCAATGATGGTTGTTGATATGATTAAGGAAAGAATAGCTTTAGAAGAAAACAAGAACTTTAATCCAATAAGAGAAGGTATCACTCGATTTGAACAAGTAAGCGATGAAGAAAAAGAAAAACTTATCAAACAAGATCCTGATTATGGTGAAGTAATTTGTCGATGTGAGAAAGTAACTAAGGCTGAAATACTAAAGGCAATACATAATCCATTAGGTGTTGCGACTATGACTGGTATTAAATATAGAACACGTTCTATGATGGGAAGATGCCAAGGCGGATATTGTCAAATGCGTATTGAGAAGATGATTGAAGACGAGCTTGGTATCAAGGACACAGATGTAAGATATGCAAGAGCTAATTCTTGGTTATTTACAGGTAATGTAAAAGGAGCTGAATAAGATGGAATATAGAGATGTAATTATTGTCGGTGGTGGTCCTGCTGGACTTTCAGCTGCTGTAGAACTTTATAAGAAAGGTATCAAGGATATCTTAATTGTTGAAAGAGAAAAAACTATGGGTGGTATCTTAAGACAATGTATCCATGATGGTTTTGGACTCACAAGATTTAAAGAAACTCTTTCAGGTCCTGAATATGCTCAAAGATTTATTGATGAAGTAATCAGTTTAAATATTCCTTATATTACCGATACTACTGTATTAGATATTACTAAAGATAAAGTAGTAACACTTGCTTCTTCAAGTGGTTTAAAAAAGATTCAAGCAAAGGCTGTAATTCTTACTATGGGATGTAGAGAAAGAACTAGAGGCGCTTTATCTATTCCAGGAGAGCGTCCTGCTGGTGTCTTTACAGCCGGTGTAGCTCAAAGCTATATCAATCTATACAACAAAATGGTTGGTAAGGAAGTTGTAATACTTGGCTCTGGTGATATTGGCATGATTATGGCTAGACGTTTAACACTAGAAGGTGCTCATGTTAAGGCTGTATTTGAAATTATGCCTATCCCATCTGGCTTACCAAGAAATATTGAACAATGTTTAAATGACTATAATATTCCTTTATATTTAAGCCACACTATTACCGCAATACATGGTAATGAAAGAGTAACTGGTGTAACAGTATCAGAAGTTGATGAACACTTAAAACCAATCAAGGGAACAGAAAAAGAATATGATTGCGATACCGTAATCTTATCTGTTGGTTTAATTCCAGAAAACGAATTATCACTTAATGCAGGTGTTAAACTAGATCAAAGAACTAAGGGCGCAATTGTTGATGAAAACTTCATGTGTGAACAAGAAGGCTTCTTCGCAGCCGGTAATGTCTTACATGTCCATGATTTAGTTGACTTTGTTTCTATGGAAGCAGAAAAGTTAGCTGATGGTGTTAGTGAATATATTACAAATGGTAAATTGGATAAGTGTGATATCAATATTAAAGCCAATCAAGGTATTAATCATACAGTACCTATGAAAATTTCCGGCACAAAGGATGTTAATGTTTCAATGCGTGTATCTAAGAAGTTTGAAAATTGTACAATCACAATCAAACAAGGTGATAAGGTTATCGCTAAGAAATTCATGAAAAAGGCCTTGCCTGCTGAAATGATTCAAATTCCAATCAAGAAAGAAAACATTGAAACAAAAGAAGAAATCGAGGTATGCGTACAATGAAAAGAACAATGACTTGCATTATTTGTCCAAATGGTTGCGAACTTGAAACTGAAATTGAAAATGGTAAAGTAGTTTCGGTTACCGGCAACCTATGTCCAAGGGGTAAGGCTTATGCCCTTCAAGAAGTTGAAAGTCCAAAAAGAACTATCGCTTCTTCTGTTAGAATCAACAATGGTACCCTACCTTTGGTTAGTGTTAGATTAAATAAAGCTGTTGATAAAGATAAAATCTTTGAAGTGATGAAAGAAATCAACAGCATAACACTAGAAGCACCAGTACATGTTGGCGATGTTGTTGTTAAAAATATTCTTGGTACTGATAGCGATTTAATCGTTACTAAAAATATTGATAAAGTTAATTAATCAATTTGCTCCTCTTAGCCTACATAATTAACAGCTTATGTAGGCTTTTTTAGCAATTAATTAGCGGAAAATAATACTTTTTTAGAGTATAATGTTTTTGACGAAAGAAGTAATTCTTATCGTATCACTGATGATGACGAGTGACGGTTCTGACTCGTCGGTAAAATAAAAATTGACCGAGTGATGAAAACATGGGGTTAGCTAAGATATTTAGTTAACCCCATTTTTTTTATCTACAGAAGGAGCAACATGATTAAAGAAAAATACATATATAGACTTAATAATAAATTTTTAAACGATTATTCTATCGATTTCTATCCAGAACTATTATTTAAAGTAGAAAGACCATATACTTGTCTTTTGATTGAAGATTATAGAGGTTTTTATATTTGCATTCCATTTCGAAGTAATATTTATCATAAGAATGCTTTTATATTTCATAACACAAAACATAGTACTCATTCTAAGTCAGGACTTGATTATTCTAAGATAGTGTTAATTAATAACAAATATTATTTTGATGATAGTAATGTTGTTATCGATGAAGAGGAATACAAACAAACAATGATAAATATAGAGAAAATAGCTGCCGATGCATCAAGCTATGTTGAAAACTATTTCAACCACATTAACAATGTCAAAAAAATGAATCAAAACCAATTCAATAGACGATACAAATACTCAACTTTAAAATATTTCAAAAATATATGGAACAATCGTAGTAATTAACGATAATTCTCATTTTGTACAGTTATTTTTAAAAGACTAGCATTATTTTTATTGCTAGTCCTTTTTATATCATGCCTTTGTTTTTTCTTTATATTCTTCTAATAAATCACTTCTAGGTTTAATTTTTCTTTTCTTAACGCCATAATCATAAAATTTTACCCATAGATCTTTGTCATCATCTGTAAACCAGCTAATAATATCAAGTCCATGATATAAAGTGCTTTCTTTATTATAGTATCTACAATTTTGAAAGTAGTATGCAATTACATCATCAAATTCATCTAGTTTTATTTGTGTAATCAAAGCCAAGTCACACAAATTGTTTATATTATCTTCTAAAATATAATTATCTAAATTCTTGTTGTTAACACCTTTAATTTCTATTTTTCCATCAATTAAATCCTTGGTTAGATTTAATAAATTATGAAGTTCATTAGAAGTTTTAAGTAGGTCAACAAGGACTGTCTGTTGACTAAAATTCAAAGAACTTGTACTAAGGCCACCTGTAGATGAACATTTAATTAAATCAATTAATTCGTCATTATTATATTGGCTACTTAACACCCTTTTTGCGAACATTTTATAAAGTTCATATTGGTCAATGCCACTAGATTTAAATGGATCGGTAGAAGAGAAAACATAATAATTACATCCATTACACATTAACTTGTAGATGCTAATCAACATTTCTGTAGCATTGTGATAAAAAGGACTATCGCTAGATATCTTATCAAGTTCTTTAACATATCTCTTTATATGAAAACGCCATTTAGGTCTTTCCTTTTTAGGAATATGCCTATTAGGAATATAGTAATAACCAGCATATGCATCTGAAATAAATTCATTAATCTCTTCAGAAAGTTTATTAAAATCAGTTTCGCTAATTCCACCTTTAGGTTTTTCTGCTTCACATCCTAATGCTTTCATGATTGTGTCGTCGGCTTCATCTTTCTTGCTACTAGGAACAAGTTTATAAACCTCTACAATTGTCTTTTTTAATAAATCATTATCTGCGTTAGCTAATAATTTTCTTAATTCTGTAACTTTCATTTAAAACTCCTCATTTGTGATAAAAACATTATATAAATAATAAGCTTATACAAAAAGAAAAAATCGCTATAAACATATTTTTATAGCGATCTTATCTCTTATTTAGATGAAGTATTAGATACTCTATATACACAAGCTTTTTTAGATTCAGACCATGTCCAGTTTTTAGAGTTCATATATTCCTCGCAAGTTAGCGAACCC
>CAVEWG010000031.1:0-17420 GCA_963619285.1 Oscillospiraceae bacterium
TTTTCTTTTGGTTATAAAATTTACATATTTCACTATGATTATGTGGGATAATAATGTCATGCAGGCTTTTATAGATAACAGCAGCTATATATTAACAGTAATTTCAATGATGGTAATTGATTTACTTTTGTTGGTAAGGCTTGAAAAAGATAGACGTCTAGATGATAAACAAAAATGGATTAAGATAATGTTTATTTCTTGTGCTGCTTGTGCCTTGTCTGATGGCTTATGTGTTTTATTTGAAGATTGTCATATAAGGTTTATTGTTTATATTACAAATGCTGCTTTTGATTTCTCTTTTAATTTTGTGGCTTTTTATCTTTTCTATCATATGGAGAAAACATATGAACCAAAGATATTTGAGAATCAAATGATAAGGAACTTAGTATATTTACCAATTGTTACATGTGGTATATTACTTGTTCTTTCATATAATTTTGGGATTATTTTTAGTGTCGATAACTTTGGTAATTACGCTAGAGGGCCACTATACTATTTCTTTTATTTAGCACTTGCGTGTATTTATATATTTGTTTTTCTTTTCTTATTTATTTTTAGAATATTTACAGTAAAAGATGAAAGAAAGAGAGATGTTTTAAAACAAACCTTTAATTATTATTCGCCATTAATTATTGGGTCTTCAATACAATTGTTTTTTTCTTCTTTTCCAGGTTCCAATATCGGTTTAACCTTGACAATGGTGTTTATTTTCTTTGATGGCCTTGAGGAGCAAATTAGAAGTGGACAAAGTGAACTACAAAACAAGAACTATGAGCTTATTCAAGCATTACAAAGAGCTAATATGAGCAATGAAGTTATTATGTCTATTGCGCATATGTATATTGGCATATATAGCATTGATTTGGATTCTAAGAAGTTTGTACAAATTTATAGTAAAGATAAAGACTATTTTGAGATTTCTAGAAGAGGTGATAGTAGAATAGCTTTAAATAATGTTATAGAGAATGTGGTTAGTAATGAATATAAAGATGTCATGATTGATTTCTTTAATGTCGATACTATAAGACAGAGATTGATGAATGTTGATACTATTGCGATAGATTATAAGACCAAGGATGACAGATGGATTAATGCGCGTTTTGTGATTCAAAATAGAGATGAAAATAAAGTCCCTATCTCAGCTTTATATATTCCAAGCACAATTACTGAAGAGAAACGAAAAGAATTAGAGTATCAAGAAAAGATTGTTAATGCGGCAATAGAGACTAAGAAGGCTAATATAGCTAAGACGGATTTCTTAAGAAGAATGTCTCATGACATCAGAACGCCTATCAATGGGATTATTGGCCTAACTAATATTGGCGATTATTACGCTAGCGATTTAGCTAAACAAAAAGAGTGTCGTCAAAAGGTAAAAGAAGCTTCTAGTTTCTTACTTGATTTAGTAAATAATATTCTAGATATGAATAAACTAGAATCAGGTGCCGTAATACTAGAAGAAAAGCCTTTTGATTTGCATAAGATATTAAAAGAAGTATTAGATATAGCGCAAGTAAATGGCCGAGAGCTTTGTTTAGATGTTAAGGCTTTACCTACTAAGACTAGTCATACGCATTTAATTGGTTCACCTTTGCATGTACGTCAAGTGCTAATGAACGTTGTTGGCAACGCTGTTAAATATAATAAACAAAATGGTTCTATTTTATTGAGTTGTAAAGAGTTAAATTGTGATAATGATAATGTAACACTTAAGTTTGTATGCAAGGATACAGGCCTTGGCATGTCAGAAGAGTTTAAGGCAAGAGCCTTTGAACCATTTAGCCAAGAAAATGACGATGCCAGATCTAGTTATACAGGAACCGGTCTTGGTTTATCTATTACTAAGCAATTAGTAGATCTTATGGATGGTCAATTGTATTTAGATAGTAAGTTAGACGAGGGTTCCACTTTTACTTATATACAAACTTTTAAGATTGATAAGGATTATAAAGAAGATACGCAAGAAGAAGAGATTGTTTCTTTAGTTGACAAGAATTTATTACTTGTTGAAGATAACGAATTAAATATGGAAATCGCTAAGTTTATGTTTGAACAAAGAGGAGCCAATATTACTTGTGCATATGATGGGAAACAAGCTTTGGAATTATTTAAGAAGTCTAAGCCTTTTACATATGATTTGATCTTAATGGATGTAATGATGCCAGTGATGAATGGCTACGATGCTACTAAGAAGATTAGAGCACTAGATAGAGAAGATAATAATGTCCTTATTTTTGCGATGAGTGCAAATGCCTTTGTGGAAGATAAACAAGAATCTAAGAAGGTTGGCATGAATGAGCATTTATCTAAGCCTTTGATTGATAAGGATATTGATGATGCTTTAAGGAAGTATTTGAAATAATAAAAAAAAGACGATTAACTCGTCATCTATATAAACACTTAATAAGTGTAATTTGTATATATAATCGCTACTTAGTAGCGTTGTTGTTATATGTAAACTAAGCATGTATCGCTTAGGCAATATCTATATTACTATATAGATATTTAATAACAAGTACTTTTTTCATTTTTTTTGTTAAAAATTGATGAAATCGGTTACATTTTATCAAGTTCGCCTCTAAGACTTGTTTCCATTTGTTTCTTTATTTGTTTTAAAGATAAGTCTTGGCTAAATAAATAATACAACTTAGCGACAGCCGCTTCTGTTGTCATATCATATCCTGATATTGCACCTGCTTGTTTTAAGGAATTACTTGTTTCATATGTTCCTAGGCTTACTTTACCATGTGGGCATTGTGAACATACTGTTACAAGAGTTCCTGAGTTAAAGGCTCTTTGTATCATGGGTAGTAATTTACCATCGTAGTTTGGTATATTGCCACTTCCAAATGTTTCAATGACGATGCCTTTCATTTTTTCGGTTAGTATTGATTCAAATAAGTCGAATTGAATACCAGGGAATATTTTAAGTACGCCAATTGGTATTTGTTTTAGTTTTAATAGATTAAATTTCTTGTTTGATTTCTTTAGTAATAAGTCATCACGATATTTGATTTCAATACCTGCTTCAGCAAGAGCTGGATAATTTGGAGAGCTAAAAGCTATTAAGCCTTCTGATGAGTATTTAATTGCACGATTTCCTCTTAATAGTTTGCCTCCAAAGTATAAACACACTTCGTTTATTTTGCCGTTTGTGGCAATCATTAATGATGTGATTAGATTATCTTTAGCGTCATTTCTTATTTCACATAGTGGAATTTGTGAACCTGTAAAGATAACGGGTTTATCTAATCCTTCTAACATAAAAGATAGAGCACTAGCACTATAGGCCATGGTGTCTGTTCCATGTAGCATAACAAAGCCATCGTATTTGTTGTAGTTGTTATCTATTACTTCTGCCATCTTGTTCCATTCATTAACAGATATGTTAGATGAGTCTAGTATTGGGTTAATTGCGACAATGTCCCATTTAGGCATTACTTCATTGTGTAGTTCTTCTATTTTGTCTAGATTGTTTAAAAATGATTTCATAGATGGTGCATATCCTTTTTTAGTCTTAGACATGCCTATTGTTCCACCTGTATATATAATAAGTATTTTCTTTCTTTTCATATGCTCACCTAATCTATTTTAGCAAGTCTGGTATAATGTGAACAATGGATGAGAAAACATTAGAGCTTAAAAAAGAGATTACTAGAGATGTTCTAGCGAGTTTTTTAGGTGATCAAGATAATGTTACAGGCCAATATGGAACTAAGTTAATTGTTAATAGAGAATATGAAACAAATGTTTATAGCACTATTTGTAAGCAACTTAGAAATTGTGATGAGTTTTATTTTAATGTAGCTTTTATTACAGATGATGGTTTGATCATGCTTAAGCATACAATCGAAGAATGTAAATGTAGAGGTAAGATAATTACTTCTGATTATTTGGCTTTTAATAGTCCTAAAACTTTTAAAGAGCTATTAAAGTTAAAAGATAAAAATATCGATATTAGAATTTATAGTAAAGAAAACTTTCACGCTAAGGGCTATATCTTTAAAAAAGATAATGAATATAAAGTGCTTATTGGTAGTTCTAATTTAACGGCTAATGCCTTAAAGAAAAATACTGAGTGGAATGTTTTAACTAGTTCTTATTTAGATGGAACTTTCATTAAAGAAATAATCGATGAATTTAATAATGAATGGGACAGGGAAACAGTTGAATTAAGTGAAAGCTGGATTGAGACTTATTCTAAAAAATATGAAGCTAGTAGGAAATTTATTGAAGGTGGAAATGAATTCATAAAAGACGAGACTACTCCTGTTCCTAATTTGATGCAAAAGGAAGCGTTATATAATCTGAAGTGCCTTAGAGATAATGGCGAATCTAAAGCTTTATTAATTTCAGCAACTGGTACTGGTAAGACTTATTTAAGTGCTTTTGATGCCTATAACTATAATCCTAAGAAATTATTGTTTATCGCTCATAGAGGGAAATTATTAACTGATGCAAGAAAGTCTTTCAAGACAATCTTTGGTGATATATCATCTTCTATTTATAAGGGAATGAATAAAGACAATAATGCGAGATTGATATTTGCTTCTATTCAAACATTAGCTAAAGATAATAATCTATATTCTTTTAAAAAAGATGAATTTGATTATATTGTCGTAGACGAAGCTCATCATACTTGTGGTGAAACTTATAAGAAAGTATTAGGGTATTTTAAGCCTAAGTTTTTATTAGGCATGACCGCCACACCAGAGAGAATGGATGGTGGCAATATCTTTAGTTTCTATGATCATAATATCGCTTATGAGATTAGATTAAATGATGCGCTTGAATATAATTTATTATGTCCATTCCATTATTTTGGAATAAATGATTTTACAATTAATGAAGAAATTAAAAAGCCTTCGGATTTTAATAAATTAGTTAATGAGGAAAGAGTAAAGCTAGTAATGGAAAAAGCCCATTACTATGGTCATTCAGGTGATAGAGTAAAGGGTCTAATATTTGTAAGTAGAATAGAGGAAGCTAAAAAGCTATCGGTTTTATTCAATCAAAAAGGTTGGAAAACCGATGTTTTAAGTGGTGAAGATAAAGAAGAAGAAAGAGAAAGAAAAATTGAATTACTTGAAAGCGATGATGCTAATTCTCTTGATTATATTATTTCTGTAGATGTGTTAAATGAAGGCGTTGATATTCCAAGTGTTAATCAAATCATCATGCTAAGGCCTACTGAGTCAGCTATCATCTTTGTGCAACAGCTTGGTAGAGGCTTAAGAAAAGCTGAACATAAAAATTATGTTGTAGTGCTAGATTTTATCGCTAACTATAATAAGAATTATTTAATTCCAATCGCTTTATCAGGTGATAAGTCTTATCAAAAAGAAAACTATCGTCGTTTTATGAATGAAGCTGACGTATGTATTCCGGGTATCGCGACAGTTGAATTTGATGAGATTGTTAAAGAGAAGATATTTAAACAAATAAACGCAACAACTAAGATGTCGTCAAATGAGGTTTTGAAACAAGAATATTTCAAATTAAAAAATATGCTTGGAAGAATTCCAAATTATGATGATTTCCTTAAGTACGATACTTTTGATTTGAATTTAATTTTTGAGAATAAAGACTTTAGATGTTATTACTCTTTTTTAAAGAAATATGATGAAGATTATAAAATTTATTTCGATAATGATGAACTTGATTATCTAAAATATATATCATGCGAATTTGGAAGTGGTAAAAGGCTTGATGAACTAAAAACTATTGAAAAAATCATCAATGGTAAGCCAATAGTATTTGGCGATAATCCTAAAGATACATGTATTAAAAAATATTTAGATAGTTCTTTTATGCAACAAAGTGAAAGGGAACGCTATAACAATAAGAAAATATTAGATGATGATGGAAGTATAAATAAAACATTTAAAAAGTGCTTAAACAATAGTCAATTTGTCTTGGAACTTAATAAAATTATTAACTACGTAAAACAAGTTAACAAGGAAAAATATTCTAGTACTTATAAAGGCACAGATTTGGTGTTGTATGAACGCTATACAAGAAAAGATGTGTGTAGGTTGCTGAATTGGAACCAGAATGAAAATGGTCAAAATATTGGTGGCTATAAGTATGATTCCGTTTCTAATACTATGGCTGTTTATGTTACATACAACAAAGACATCGAAGTAACAAAGGCTGAGTTAATGTATGAAGATGAGTTTATTGATCCAAAGAAAATAGTATGTATTTCTAAAAACAACAGAAGTTTTGCTTCACCTGAAATTGTAAGATTAAAAGCACAGAATGAAAATGGATTAAAGGTTCATTTGTTTGTTAATAAAGTGAAAGGCGAAACTGATTTCTATTACTTAGGTGAAATTGAATATAATAATGCAGTTGAAGTAAAAGAAAAAAAGAATGTAAGAATAACTTACACTCTTGATACTCCTTGTAAAGATAGTGTTTATGACTATTTAACTACAAAGATTGTTGATGAATAATTAATTTATTAAAGATTTCTTCATCAGCTGGTACCCAGTTGATTGAAGGATCTTTTTTAATTTCAATCCACTTATATCCTAGATGATCGTTTAAGTGAATATGATCACTTAATGGAGTACATAGGAAACATTCCATTGATAAGTGAAACGTAGAGTAATCATATTCTCTTGTCATGAAATAGGAATCGACAGATATTTCGATTTCCATCTCTTCTTCTATTTCTCTTTTTAAAGCTTGTTCAGGAGTTTCACCTAATTCAATCTTTCCACCAGGAAATTCCCATAGGCCTTCAAATTCGCCTTTTTTTCTTGCGGCAATTAATACTTTATTTTCATGCATCATTAGTGCCGCAACAACTTTAACATTCTTCATTTTTTAGTCTCCTTATAGTAATTCTATTAGTTCACGATTTGTTTTATAGTATGTCGATTTTGAATTGGTACTCTTGATTAATAAATCTTGTTTAACTAAGTTTTCGATAATATTTTTTCTTAAGTATGATGAATTGCTTATACCAAGATGTTTTGCGATATCGTTGGTGTTTCTAGCTGACAAATAACAATATGCCAATATTTTTTCATCATGGATAGAACCATTTTCTATTACTGGACATATGATTTTTGGATCACTATCTTCAACAACTCCTTCAATATATGTTAAATCAGGAAGTACTAATGTAAAGTGATCACTCTTTGAATAGATATAGGGTTTATGTTTTAGGTCTACATCTTTGTAACATTCTACAATCTTATCAAAGCCAGTTCCTGCAGCTTCCATGCAATTGCACATTACCAGTATTCCACATATTATGTTGTTTCTTCTTTTAGAAATGATTGAAGATAGATTATAGGTTTTTTCTATTTGTTCGCCATTATAGAAACTGCCAGGAGATGATATTTCTAGTCTATCTCTAAACATATCTATTTGAATTTGTGTGCCATCTAAAAAATAATCTCGATGGGCTATGGCGTTAACAATTCCTTCAAATACGGCACGTGTTGGATATGATTGAATATTAATTCTTGATTCATCTTGTTTGATTATTGAATAGTTCATCTTGCTATTTATAAAGTCCATACAAAAGTTGATGGAGTCAATGATGTTGCCATTGAATCTATTAATGGTAACTATTCTTTCGCTTCCTTTATTGAAACCATTAAAAAGTGAACATTGAATTAGTGTTTTATCACCTTTGTATTTATCTTCAAAAAGGATTGCGCCATTTGTTAACTTATTTTCGTTGTTCATAAAGCCTAATGATTTTAGCGCTTTTTCGCTTAAGTCTTTGTCATTATTATGTTCTTTATAGTATGAGAATAATGTTTTGAAATTATCTTTTTTATAGTCTTTATCCGATAATAAAGTATCATATTGTACTTTCTTACTATTGATGCTCATATTAATTATTTCTTCATATGTTGCAGCGTTGGTAAAACCGCTTCTTCGCATATAAATAAGAGGCATACTGTTGTATTTTAAGATGACAGGTTTAATAGTTGATTCCTTGATATCTACTTTGATTATGAATAATTCTTTATCTTTATTGTCGTATTTGATAAAAGTATAAGCTATTTCTGGTCTTGGAGTAATGTGCTCATTAATTTGATTGTTTAAATAGTTTCTTTCGCTATCTGCTTCTTTTTTGTTAAAGCCAATTAGCTTATTTGTTTTGTCTTCTACACCAATATATAAAGTTCCACCTTTTGTGTTGGCAAAACCAGCAATTGTTTTTAAAAAGCTTAATGGATCTTCTTTGTTTAGTTTAACTTTAAATTCAGTTGTGTCATTTTCTAAGTTTATATCTTTTACAATTTCTTCTAAGAACATATTTTATACCTCTACTTCAATTCTACTTCAATGTCACTTCAATATCAACTTCTATATAACTTCAATATCTACTTCAATGTCACTTCTGTATGTTATTGAAGTACTTCAATAAGTGAATGATATAATTTTAGTAGCGAATAAATGGAGGAAAAAATATGGGTTTAATTAAGGCTGCTCTTGGTGCTGCTAGTAGTACTTTAGCTGATACTTGGAAGGATTATTTTGTTTGTGATGCACTTAGTAATGAAGTGTTAATGGTAAAAGGTGTTAAAAAAGGCGGTTCTTCTTTATTTGGCAAGAATGATGTTATTACTAATGGTTCTGGCATTGTAGTAGCTGATGGACAATGTGCATTAATTGTTGATGATGGTATTGTTGTAGAAGTTGCTAATGAACCTGGTAATTATACTTTTAATACTGATAAGTCTCCTAGCATCTTTGATGGTGGTATGACGGGTCTTAAGGATACTTTTAATACAATGGTTGAAAGGTTTACTTATGGCGGTACCACTAATAGATCTCAATATATTTATTATGTAAATACTAAAGAAATTATGGGCTATAAGTATGGTACTGCTACTCCTGTTTCTTTTAGAGTAAAAGATGAAAGTGTTGGTTATGATTTAGATGTAGGACTAAGATGTAATGGTGAGTATTCTATTAAGGTAACAAATCCTATTTTGTTCTATAAGAATGTTGCGGGAAATAGTGATCAATATAGTCGTGGTCAAATTGAGAATCAAATGAGAACTGAACTATTGACTGCTTTACAACCTGCTTTAGCTGATTTAAGCAATAAGGGTGTAAATAGATATAGTGATATTCCTAGTCATACAATGGATTTAGTTGATTCTTTAAATGAGATATTGTCTAAGAAATGGTCTGATTTACGTGGTATTTCTATTGTTTCATTTGGTATTAATTCTATTAGTCCAACAGATGAGGATTTAAAGCGTATTCAAAACTTACAAGAAGGTGCTGCTTTAAGAAATCCAAATGCTGCTGCTGGTGCTTTAGCTGCTGCACAAGCTCAAGCAATGAGAGACGCTGCTAATAATAGTAGTGGTGCTGCTAATGCGTTTATGGGTGTTAATATGGCAGGTAGCACAAATGTTTCTAGTTTGTTTGCCCAAGGTCAACAAGAAGCTAATAGTGCTGGTGGTTTTTGCCCATATTGTGGTAAGCCAATTAGTGTTGCAGGAGCTAAGTTTTGCCCAAGTTGTGGTAAGCAATTAGGATGAGTGAGATTGTTTCTTATAAATGTCCAAACTGTGGCGCTAGTATTCCCTATGATGCAAACAGTGGCAAGCTAAAGTGTAGTCATTGTGGCACTGAATATGATGTAAGTACTTTAAAGAATTTGATGAATGAGGAAGATGTTGGTAATGATAATGTGACGTTTTCTTCAGCTAAGTCTGAGAAAGTAAGAATTGATGGCAAAGTTGCTTATGCTTGTCCTGCTTGTGGAGGAGAGGTAATAGGTGATGAAAATATGTCGGCTTGTACTTGTCCATATTGTGGTAATAGCGTTATTGATGCTAGCCAATTTGATGGCATTTTAAAACCAGAACTTGTTGTTCCTTTTTCTCTAGATATAGATGCTGCTAAAAATGCTTATAGCGAGTTTTTAAAGGGTAAGTGGGCATTGCCTGATGATTTTAAAATAAACAACGTCATTGATAAATTAAATGGTATGTATGTGCCATATTGGTTATTTGATGCTGATGTTAGTGCTAAGGCACGTTTTAGGACGACGAGAACTAATACTTTTAGACATGGTGATTATATAACTACTGAGACTTCTTATTATCTTGTATATAGAGATGGAAGTGCGTCTTTTGAAAAAGTACCAGTTGATGCTTCTAGTAAGTTGGATGATTCTTTACTTGATGCGCTTGAGCCATTTGATTATTCTAAGGCTGTTGATTTCAATAGCGCATACTTATCAGGTTATTTTGCTGATAAGTATGATGAAGATAAAGATGAAACATTTGGTAAGGCTAATAATCGCATTAAGAATTCAATGTTTCAATTACTTTCAAGAAGTGTAATGGGCTATAGTACAGTTACCTTTGAGTCGGGGTCTATTAACTACAGCAATTCATATGCTAAGTATGCTTTACTTCCTGTTTATATTTTTTCTACTACTTATCATGGCAAGGTCTATAACTTTGCGATGAATGGCCAAACAGGTAAGTTTGCGGGTGACTTGCCAATGGATAAAAAGAAAGTAACTCTTACTATTCTTATTGTGTTTGTAGTTAGTTTTATTATTACAGCTGCTTGTTTCTATTTTGGGATGAAGTAATATGAAAAAGATAGTTACAATTTTATGCTTATTACTTATAAGCTTGTTTAGCGTTCCACTATATGCCAATGATAACAAGGTTATAGATGAATATGATTGTTTAAGCGATGATGAAATAGATGTTTTAAACAATCAAATTAAATCAATAATTGATGAAGTTAACTTTGATATCGTTGTATATATTGCCTATCAAGATAATGAAGATATAACAGCACTTGCGGATGATTATTTTGATTACAATGATTATGGTTTAGGAAGTGATAGAGATGGCATCATCTTATGTATTAATTACTATTATCGTGATTATACAATTACTACAAGAGGTACAAGTACTATCAATCTATTTAGCGATAGTCTATTGGATTATATTTATGATGATATTACTCCATGTTTATCTGACGATAATATATTAGGGGCAATCAATAATTTCTTATATGATGTAAAAGAAGCTGCTAATAATTCGGTTTCTACTTATAATTCATATGACCATGAGCCTAGTAAAACAAGTTCTAGTGAGCGTCTTGAACAAACTCTACTTGTTGGACTTGGTGGCGCTAGTATAATTTCATTAGTTGTGTTTTTTATCTTGAGAGGACAATTAAAGACTCAAGGCATTAAAACCCAAGCTAATAGTTATATGAAAGATTCTAATTTAAATATCTTTAGAAGTGGTGAAATTTTCTTATATAAGACTAGTCATACTGAAAGGGTACCTAGAAACGATGACAATCATCATGGTGGTGGATCTAGTGTTCATATATCAAGTTCTGGAGCAAGCCATGGTGGAGGCGGATCACATCATTTCTAATCAATTGATAAGAGGCAAACAAGTAATTGAATGTCTCTTTTTTATTTAAGGAAGTTGGTAGAAAAAGATGATGGCAAAAAGAACAAGTTTAGGAATTTTGTAAGTTGTTAGTGTTGACTAGTAAATGCATAGATATTAAAATATAAGTACAAGAAACTGTACTTATGGAGGAATATATGCTTGCTGTTAACTATACTAATTTAAGAGAAAATATGAAGTCTTATATGGATAAGATAACTGACGATTATGAAACGATGATTGTGACAAGAAAGAATGATAAAAATGTTGTGATGATTTCTGAGGAAGCCTATAACAATCTTTTAGAGAACGCATATATAACCAGTTCCAAAGCTAATTTTGATTGGTTAATGGAATCTAAGAAACAATTAGAAGAAGGAAAACTTGTAAAAAAAGAATTGATTGAGGCGCTTGATGAATAAAGTTTTTACTGAAAACGCTTGGGTTGATTACAAGTATTGGCAAACTGAAGATAGAAAAACACTAAAGAAAATAAATGCTTTAATCGATGATATATGTAGAAATGGTAATGTTGGTGTTGGTAAACCGGAACCCTTATCTGGAAATTTTTCTGGTTTTTGGAGTAGAAGGATAAATGATAAAGATCGATTAATCTATAAAATCGATGATGATAATGTTTACGTTCTAAGCTGCAGATTCCATTATAACGATAAATAGGGCTAGCGTCATTAAAGTAATAGCTAAATGTTATCTAAATTTATCTTATGATAGTTAGATTTACCAAACTTATTGTCTATTAATAAGTCTTTATTTTTAAAATCGTTGATTACGGTAATAACTGTTCTTTTAGATAGCTTTGTATATTCGATTATTTGTTTATTGGTTATACCGTAATGTGTAAAATATGAACACCATAATAGTATTTCATATATTTTTGAAGCAGAACTTGATAGTTTCTGCTTTTTTAGATTATCGTTGTATATCTTATCTTTTTCTTGCAAGCCTTTATAGATGTTATCAAATCCATCGATTAGTACTTCACACATCGAAAAAAAATAATCATTTATAAAGCCAAATGAATATCTATCTCTTCCAGATTGTAAAGCATTATAGTATTTTTGTTTGTTTTGGCTGATCGATAAAGATATAGCATAAGCAAGTATTGTCTCTTTTTCTTTAAATAAGGATTTAGAAAACAACAATCTTCCAAGCCTTCCGTTGCCATCATAACCTGTACTTAAATATTAGATGTTCTAGGTGCAAAAATCAAATATTTTGCACCTAAAAAGCTCATATTTAGACAAAAGAGACAATATGAGGCTAAATTTAAATAATAAGTACTCATAATGTCTCTTTTAATCTATAATAGCGATATGAAATACGCAATTAGAAAAGAAATAAGTGGCGCAGAAATAAAAAGAATAAGAAAGAAAAATAAACTAACCCAAGAAGAGTTTGCGAATATTTGTAACACTTCTAAGAAAACCATTCAAAGATGGGAAGCTTCTGAAGTTGTTAGTGGGCCAATTGTTTCTATTATTGAGTTACTAATAAGAAATGATGATTTTCTAGAAGACTTAACTATACCACCTAGAAATGAAGACTATCCTTTAAGGCTCAACTATTATGATGGTAATAGATTGTGCACAACTATTGATGTAGATGATGTTCACCAAAAAGTTAAGATTAAAAATTATGTAGATTTTTATCTAGATAGAGCTTTTGGAAACAATAAGAAACCTACATATGATGATTATCAAGAATTTTTAAGCAGCAGGTGTTTTCCAAGTACCAGAGATAAGATGAAACTTATTTTAAAGGATTTAAACCTTCCTTTCTATGATCCTTATATGATAGTTGAAAAGACAAAGGGAAGAATGGCTGAAGATAATTTTTGGATAGACATTATAGGAGTAAGAGAAGATAGAGCTGTATAAAAACAATAAAAATACAGGGAATTTTATTTATGATAATTTCATTAAATTTAACAAATGAAGAAGAGACTTTAATAAGAGAATACACTGATTTACGTAATCTTAATGTATCTGATTTTGTGTATCAAACAATAATGGAAAAGATAGAAGATGAATATGATTTGTCTACATATAATAAAGCGCTAAATGAGTATAAGAAAGATAGGGCAACTTATACATTAGATGAAGTAAAAGAAGAATTAAACCTTAAGTAGTTATATTTATATAAGCTGTCTATTTAATTATGCCTTAAAATAATTGGGTAATTATTTAGGGGGCAATTATGAGAAAGGATAATTCTATTGTAAAGAAGATATTGGCTTTGCCTTTATGGTGTGTATTGGCTTATGCATTGATGATGGTTGGCTCTTTGCTTGGCTTAGTAACGGTTCTAATTACTAAAGCTGTTCCAAGTCTAGCAGGTAACAATGCCTGGCTTACTGCAAAGATGTATCTAGAGTTTTGGGGCATATGGGCTGTATTTTTCTTGTGTTTATTAATTCCTATTAATAAGCCATTAATTAATGCGGTAAATACAAAGCCTAATGGCAATACTGTTAAGGGTTTACTAGTTGGTTTTCTTGTTGGCTTTGGCTTGAATGCATTATGTGCAGTATGTGCGATGATTAATGGTGATATTCATATTTACTTTGATTCATTTAATATAGTTACATTTATTCTTGTGTTCATTTGTGTATTTATTCAATCAAGTGCTGAAGAACTAGTATGTCGTTGTTTTCTTTATCAACATCTAAGACGCTTATACAAGAATCCTTGGATTGCGATAATTTGTAACTTTGTGTTCTTTGGTGCAGGGCATTTAGCAAATAATGGTATATCGGTTGTTTCTTTTATAAGCATCATGCTCACGGGTTTACTGTTTTCTTTGATTGTTTATTATTTTGATAGTCTATGGTGTGCCTTTGGCATACATGCCGCTTGGAACTTTACGCAAAATATTTTGTTTGGACTACCAAATAGTGGCGTGGTAACATCTTATTCGGTGTTTAAACTAGACGCCACAAAAGCAAGAACAAGTTTTTTCTATGATGTAGCCTTTGGTATAGAGGGGTCAGGTATGTCTTGTGTAATATTAGCTCTAGCTTGTGTTGTTGTGATTGTTCTTGGTAAGAAGAGGGGTCCTTCTTCTTATAATATTTGGGAAGTTAAATGATTGATATAAAAAATTAGTCCTTTGGTTTATGTCCAAAGGTTTTTTAATAATGGTTATATTTATTTAAAAAAATACATAATTAGACGATATAATAACTATAAATATGTTATATGGGGACTTTAAAAAAGAGATAGAAAGAGTAAATAACTTAAGTGTAGAAGAAAGAATTAAGTATTACACTGATGTTTTAACGTGCAAAGATAATGATAATAATGTCATTGTTTCTGCGAGTTATTACTTGGGAAAAGCTTATTTTAACAATGGCGATTTTTCTAAGGCTAAAGAAGCTTTATTGTCTATTATCATGAAGTATCAAAGTTATCCTTATAGTGATGATTTGGTTTCTTGTTTTAATCTTAGTGGCATTATGGCCTACTATGAGGGATGCTATGTTCTTTCGCGTTTTTATTATGAGGCAGCTATTAAGATATCTTTAGGTCATAATGATAAGAGCCGTTTGGCAAATGAATATAATAATATTTCAATTTGTTATATGTGTGAAGATGATCATGAAAAGGCTCTAGATTCTATTTTAAAGGCAAAGGACTGTTTGGCTTATGCTGAAGATTCTTTCGGTGCTTATGTATATGCTAATATAGCCGAGATATATGTAAAGTTAGGTAGAGTAAGGGAAGCTTATGAAGCATATAATATCGGTATTGAAAAATATAATGGCATGGAACTGATTGAAAAAGATAATATCTGTACAGGTATGGAAATCTTTATAAGGTCTGGTGAATTTGAAAAGTATGATGAATATAAAGATAGATTATTAAAATTATTTGGTTCTTTAGACGCTCCTGGGCATATTAATTCTTGTTTTACTTTGTTTGATTGTTCATTGTATGTAAGTGATTATGATTCATGTTATGAAGATTTAAATTCAATGGATGAGTATCTTAAAAAGTATGATAATACAAGAATCGCTTTAATGGTTGAGGCTAGGCGTTATGAACTTGGCAAGAGAACCAACAATAGAGATTTAATGTTAAAGGCCTTAGAGAAAAAAGATGAATATCGTGAAAGATTACATATTCAATCACAAATTGAAAGTAGTAAAGACATAGAGCGTTATTTTGACCTAAGCAATAAGTTACAGGTTGCCTATAGTAATGAGCTTAAGGCTAATAGAGCTAAGACAGAGTTCTTGTCTAATATGTCCCATGATATTAGAACGCCTATTAATGGTGTACTAGGTATGTTACAAATAATTAAGTCTAATCCGAATGATAAGGATAGAGTAAGTGATGCCTATGATAAGATTTGGGCTTCTAGTGAACATTTACTTTCTTTGGTAAATGATATTTTAGATATTTCTAAATTAGAGCTTGGTTCGGTTGTTGTAGAGGAAAAACCATTTGATTTAGTTGAGTTAATGTCACGTATTAATGCGATATGTAATGCTCAAACAGAGAAGAAAGAACTAACTGTAAAAAGAGATAGAAATATCGTTCATACTAAGTTGATTGGTAGTCCTTTACATTTAGAGAAGATTTTAATTAATTTGTTTTCTAATGCGGTTAAGTATAACAAGTATGGTGGTTCTATTTATACTTGTATAACTGAGACTAAAGAAGAAAATGGCATAGCTACTTATGAATTCTTAATTCGTGATACTGGCATTGGTATGGAAAAGGATTTCATTAAAGATAAGCTATTTAAGGCTTTTACTAGGGCAAATGGTTTAAATACTAGAACTAGTTCAGGACTTGGCATGGCCATTGTCTACGAGATTGTTAATAAGATGGGCGGATCTATTTTGGTTGAAAGTGAGATAGGCAAGGGAAGTGAATTTATAGTAACACTACCTTTCAAGATTGATAATACAGATTCAAACCCAATTAGAGAGGTTGAGCTTAGAGATTTATCTAATCTATCAATATTGGTAGTAGAAGATAATGACATCAATATGGAAATAGTTACTTTCATGTTAGAGAACTATAAGGCAAAAGTATATGGTGCAAGTAATGGCCTAGAAGCTGTTAATATGGTTAAAGAAAATAATTATGATTTAATCTTAATGGATCTTACAATGCCAGTTATGGATGGCTATGAAGCAACCAGACAGATTCGAACTCTAAATGTTCAAACCCCAATAGTTGCTATGAGTGCTAATGCTTACTCTCAAGATGTTAAGAAGTGCATGGATGTAGGCATGAATGGCCATATTAGTAAGCCATTATATATGGAAGATCTAATTAGAAAGATTAATTCTATTATTAAATAAGTCTTGTGTTTATCATGAGACTTTTTTGTTTGCACTTTTTAACAATATGGTTATATTTTTGTCACTTTTTAATTAAAATCATCATTAATATATTGATTTCGATGCATTGGGGGGGGTAAAATCGTGTCGTAAGCAAGCAAAGGAGAGTTAAAGAGATGAGAAAACTACTTACGGTTTTGTTGTCTGCGCTAATGGTTCTTTCACTTGGCATATGTGCCAGTGCTGATGGATATTCTGTTGGTGTTTCGGCAACGCAAAATGATAATGGTGATTTAGTAATTTCAGTAACAGGAGATGATGCTGAAAAACTAGCTAGCACAATTTATGCTGGTTCAGCAAACTGGAATTCCCAAACAAAAATAGGTGTAACAGTTGGTGATAACTGGACTGGTGCAATTGCTAATAAACCAAATTCTGATCCAGTCATCACAAAGGAAGGCGGCAATTTAACTGTTTTAAAAGAAACTTTAGTAAAGGGCGGCTTTGTAAATGGCACAAACAAGTTAGATTTAGTGGTTGATAATACAGTCATTGCAAGTACAAATGTAGAATTAAGTGGACTTAATGAGGCCCCAACACCAAACGCTTTAAGTTCAATGAGCGTATTCCCTTTTGGTAACATTCCGAGTGTTGGTGAAGAAGCTATTGATCCGATTGTTCACGCA